>NZ_JADCKK010000019.1:0-46098 GCF_014982935.1 Anaerotignum lactatifermentans
GTTTCTACCACCAGTTGCTTGAATTCTGGTGTATATCGTTTATTTGGTACTCCTTTTGGCATAAAAATCACCCCACTTGTTATTCAGTATATCATACTGTCTAACAAATGGGGTGCAGTTCATGATATAGGATTTCAGCTTTCTTATTTTTATGAAGACTTTATTTGGTATGCTTTCTTCTGAAGATAGCCATCACAATTTCCCTTAAGAAATCAAGAAAAAAATGCAATGTTTTCTCAAAGAGTATTAGCTTATCGTCATCCTTTTAAATTTATAAGCAAATTTACAAACTGCGTAACCTTATTGAATTTTTGTGGATAATAGTGTATGTAAATAGCGTTCTTTACTATTTTTACTATGTATATTTTTATCTCTATTCTTTTTCACTTTCAGGTTACTTTACCTTCTAGTATTTCTAATCTCTTTCTTGTTGAAATTCTGTTTCATTCTGCCTTTCTTTCGCAATCACTTCCAATTGGATTTCTTCTATTGTTTTTGACAAAAAATCTTCAGATGGTTTGAAACCGAAGAAAGGAATGATTCCTTTGACCTGCTGTTCATCCAATTCATGCAAGTATTCCGCACAGTAAAATTGAATATCTTCATAATTTGATAACTTCGCCAATTCAGGATCTGCTTCAGCAAGTATACAAACATCTGAAACATAGTCTATATATTTTTGACTGCCGAATCTGATTTCAGGATGATTATCTTTCAGATAATCAAGCAGGTCATTTTGTAGACTTTCCATTGTAGGACTGCCTGTCATTGCAGAATTATTCTCTGTTGCAGCGTTTTTCTCCGATGCAACGTAAATTGCGGTTCCGATACTGCCTATTACCAATACTGCAAGTATAATCTTATTTCTGTAAATTCCCTTCATAAAGACACCCCTTTCAATTCATGAAATGGCAAGCAAGAACACATAAAAAAATACTGGATACACTATATCATTTACATCTCTTCATGCCTACTATGCTATATGACACTTTTCCCCCATAGAAATACAGCATTGTACAAATTTCTACTTTTTCTGTGTATCCAGTATATATATAAAAACAAAATTATTTTTCTATTATCTCAATCGTTAAATTTGGATCGTTTAAGTCATACACCACAACATTATCAGAAAAAAGCATGTTTACAGGTATGTCTGCCTCCTTAGCAATCATATTGCCAAAAATCAGCAAAAATATAGTAAGGACGGATACAATAGTTTTTCCCAATATCCCTTTTCTCTTTTTTTCCTGTAAAACTTCCAATATTCTCCGTTTGTAACTTTTGATACCATCACCACTATAACAGATGCAATAAAAATGCTTTTCTTTTGGCACATTTTGCAATGATAATACTTTGATGATCAAACCTGCATATTTTTTTCGCTGTCTCTCATCAAAACTTTTGGTTACCATCTCATCGCATGCGATTTCTATCCATGCAGAAAGATTTGCTTTTAAAAGAAAATACAAAGGATTAAACCAGTTTAGGCAACTGAAAATTACAATAATGACTTTCCTGGCTACATCATTTCGTAAAGCATGGCAATACTCATGCCTTAGAATGAAATCAATTTCTTCTTCGTCCAATGTATTTATCATAATAGCTGGTATTACGATATATTTTTGCATGATGCCGACAGCAAAAGGGCTTCGCGTATCATTGCTTGCTACCAACACAACATTTTGTTTTGGTTGTTCCATACTGATTTTTTCAAAGGCATCCAGCCAATTGTCGCTTTCGATGGTAAAACACTTCCGTTTTATGCTCGAAATTGTGTATACATATAACATGGCTTTTGTGACAAGAAAAAGAACTGCAACAGCAAACCATATCATATCTATGTAATGCATATATGGAAAGGCGCTTCTCCAATAAGCGGCAAAATTACTGCATCTATCTGCTCCTTTCATGATCACAAGATCATAATGCATGAAAGTGCGTTGGCAATGGTTGCAATGGGCTGTACTTCCAAAGCTGTATCATGGTAATTCTGGGAATTACGTGCAATGCCCGTTGCCCAGCTAATAAGTCCAGAACAATCACAGCAAACTTTCCCAATTTTTTGCTTATCGCTATTCCAAACCAAATTCCCATAGGCTTTTTTTAGGCTATTATAAATGGCTTCTGTCATGACTTTGCCTTTCATTCCGTATACATAGGGCACACCCAATTTGCTTTTGGCAAATGCCACCAATTCTTGTCCAGTCATTTCCATCTCCTCCTTTCCCCCATAATATGAAAAAAAACAGGGATTGTGTCCCTGTTTTCTGTTGTTTCCAGTATTCTTTTTTGATTAGTACTTCTGTATATCTTTTGTTGTAAGAAGCTAATAAAGAAAAATTTAAATTTCAACGAATTTATGATATACACCTAAAAGTTTCTCTGTGATTTCCTGATCTACGTGCATATGACCAAAATACCATTTCTGGAACTTCGGCTGATGTTCCATACTTTGGTACCATTCATTCAAAATTAGTGGAAATTGGTAATCATCATCTAGGCTTTTTTGTCTGCGAATAGAACTTCTGACAAAGAGCGGCGGCTCATGGGTAATGATGTATTCAATCTGGTCTGCAAATTGATGCAACACCTTTTGACCATGTTCTATTTCTTCGGCAGTTGGTTCTTCTTCTTTCCACCAACTTACGCCTTCTGTGCGTCTGTCCTTATCTACAGAACGGGCACCGCCAAATACAAAAAATTTCTTTTCGTAAATATCGTATATTTCTCCTCGCATGAGATGCAGAACACGTTCCCCTATACGATGTATATTACCACCGTTCCACTTTTCAACGGGAAATTCATTCAAGAGCGCATGATTTTCATGATTGCCATCTACAAAAGCAATTGTGCCAGGAAACACTTGCTGTAAGCTTTCCATATCGTACACATAATCTTTGTCCCAAACATATCCGGCATCCCCTGCAATGATCATAATATCAGACGGATGCAATGTTTCTTTTTCTGCAAGCCAAAACAGTGGCACGAAGGTTCTATGTTTATCACCAGTAATAAAAATTCTTCCACTCATTTTTCAATATTCACCACATTTATTTTTTATAATAATAAATACCATTTCGTTCTTCTCTCAAAATTATACCTGATAAATACAAGTATTGTAAATGTGAAATTGCTTCTCCTGTTGCAAACCATTTTTGTGGTGCAGGAAAGCTTTCCCAATCTTTGCACATGATTTCCCATGTCATATGCTGTGCGACCATATATGCCGTTTTCCATTCATCTGTCAAAATGTTTTTTACTTCTGCCAATCTTGCTTCATGATGTTGGAAAAGTTCTTGAATACGGGTATGGACATCCTGAATCATGGTGCCATGGGAAGTTAAAACGACATCCACATCCAATGCATCAATTTTTTTCAGACTGCTTAAATAATCCTGCAAAGGATTTTCAACACCTAATTCGATGCAGATATTGGGTGTAATGGTACCAAGAACATGGTCCCCACAGAACAGAACTTTCTTTTCTGCGTCATAAAGGCACATATGCCCTGGTGTATGCCCTGGTGTCAAAATCGGCTGGAAATGGTAACCGCCATATTCCAGTACATCACCTTCGTCTACATACGTGAAGTTTACTTTTTCTGTATTACAATATTTTCTGCCGGGATGGATATCTGTATTCCTGCCGAACTGTGCTTTGGGAAATCCGAACTTAATGAAAAGGTCATCCAGCATCCGCCAATACAGATTGCCAGATTCAAAATTGATCATTTCCCCCTCTGTTTCCCCTGCTAGTATTTTGCATCCAGATTTTGCAAACTTGGAAATCAAACCACAGTGATCTGAATGAAGATGAGAAATGAATACATCATATTCTTCAATACCCAATTCTGTAACTGCATTTTTCAATGCTTCTTCACATTCAGGTCTGTTAAATCCTGTATCAATCATAAGATTTTTTTCTCCTAAAATGAAGTAGACATTGATTTCTCTTAAAGGATTATTGGGTAAAGGCACAACTTGTTTGTAAATATTTTTTGCTACTTCTGTAAGCATTTCTTATCCATCCTTTCTGCATTGTTTGGATTGTATCACTATTTATGCTATTTTTTTTAATTAACTATGCGAAATATTAATGCAATATTATTGAAAAATCCCTATGTTTTTGGTATAATTACATAGAAAATGTATGTAACCATTGTGGAAAGGGGCGATAAATTTGTCAGAAAAAAACAAATATTACTCCATCGGAAAGGTGTCCTCCATATGCGATGTACCCATTAAAACTTTGCGTTACTATGACCAGATTGGTCTGCTTGTTCCACAATATCGCAAGGAAGACAGCCATTACCGGTATTACGAACATACCCAGCTTCTTACACTTCATATCATTCGCAAACTACGTCTGTTGGGCGTTTCTTTAAAAGATATCCAACGGATCATCCAGAACTGCGATAACGCCGCTATGGAACAATGCGTTGTTTCCAGAATGCATGAAATCTCTAAACACATCCAAGAACTACAGGACCAGCTTGCCATTGGCGAAGTATTGCTCCAACGCCTGAACACAGGAAATGTATTTTTGCAAAACAAAAATCAAGATTCGGAAAGTACCATTCGAATTGAAAAAATCCCTTTATATCACGTTATCTCTACCAGACGAATCAAACTGGATTATCAAAATTCGGATGTCTCCATTGACCGTTGGTCTGAACTGATTGAGCTTGCCAAAAAATATCATCTAAAAACTATGGGTTCTATTATTTTAACATATCATAACAAACCTTTGGAACAGTTTTATAACAAAGATTGTGATTTAGAATCCTGTATTCAGGTACCAGAACCAAAAGATGGACCAGAATTCAAACAATTCGGTGGTTTTTTAGCTGCGACAACCATTCATATCGGCAAAAACGAAGATATCATACAAACCCATGTAAAAGCTATTAAATGGATCAAACAACAGGGCTATGTCATCAACGGTCCAATCTCCGAAGAGTACATTGTTTCGCCTATTGATGTTTCTGAAGTAGAAAACCATATTACCAAAGTAATCATTCCCATTAAGCGTGTATAATCTTATCATTCCTTCTGTCATAAGCAGGAGGAATTTTTAGTTTGAAGTAAATTACGGATAAATATAGAAATATCCTACTTAAAAAAGCAGGATATTTTCTATTTTCTTTATTCACTTATACAATCAGTTACTGGAACATCTTCCGATTTCTTTGAAGAAAACAGGTAAACACACGCCATTACAATCGCACATACTGGTACCCATGCCAATTTCCATTCTGCAAAAGGCAGTTTCAGATAAAGATTTACAAACCAATCCAGATTCAAATTCAGCAGGTTATTATATGTATAAATGCCATCCAGAACACCGAAAAAGACGCTTACGATGATCCCCCACTTGCATACGGCCAAGTGTCTTTTATTCTGACAATCCGGCATTAATACATAATACAGTACCAGGATAATTGCGCCGGGATAAACTGCATCTTGAATAGGTGCAACGTATGTTAAGATGTTTGTCAGCCCAATTGCCCCTATGATTGCACTGAAAATACATACGATCGCGATAGATTTTTTATATTTTAATTTTTTATTGGATGCGTCTTCACAAAATTCTGCGGTAGCAGCACTGATACCAATTGCAGTTGTCAAAGATGCAAATACAAGACCGATGGAAAAAATTGCTCCGCCAATTGTTCCCAACAATTCAAATGCTACTTGTGTATAGAGTGTAACATACTGCAGTTCAATTGTTCCGCCTGTATTTGCCCCAACAATCATATGCCCCAAATGTGTCAGTGAAAGCAATCCAATTCCTACAATCCCTACTCGGATAATATTTTTATTCATTCGTTCGTCTGTTACACCATGACCTTTCAGGTTGTTCAATACAACAATCCCAAAAGTCAGTGCGCACAACAATTCTGAAGTTGCATACCCCTGTGTGAATCCATAAGCAAGTGCAGGTGTCTCATAAGTTTTCGGCTGCCACTCGCCCAACGGAGTCATCAAGCCCTTTCCGATGATCGCAGCAACAATCAAAATCAATACAGGAAACAGGAATTTACTAACCTTATCCATCATGTCACTACGTCCCGCCAAGAACCAATATGTAAGAGCGTAATAAAAAGCAGAAAATAAGATAATCGGAATAGAACTGTCTGGTGCAAAACCAGTTGCCTGACAGATCGCATCCCAGGAAGATGCACTCATACGAGGAATTGTATACAAAGGACCCATGATGATAATAGTAACGCTTGTAAATATCGGACCAAATTTAGGCATTGCCCGTTTAGCCAAACCGAAGTATGTGCCCTGTCCTCTTGCCAGTGCTACATAAGCCAGCAAAGGCAAAAACAAAGATGTAATAAAAGCACCGATAAAAGCAATAAAAACCGAGCTGCCACTTTCTTTGCCCCATGTCATGGGCCAAACCATACTGGATGCACCAAAGTGCATGGAATACAAGGCACCACCCATCATCAAAAGCGCGGGTACTGATAAATCACCTTTCTTCATCCTCATACTACTTCTCCTCCTTTCAAATCAAGATAGATGGCATCATCCTCCATTCTTTGTTCTACCATTCTTATATATCTTTTATCGACAACACCATCTATCTTCCTTACAAAACCACTTTATCTCAAATGATTTCTTTTACATATAGTTCATCAATTTCCTGTTTTGTCATTCCCAACAGACTGCTATAAACCAATTCATTGTCTTCACCAAGAAGAGGAGCACCTTTTTGCACTTTATCTTCTTCTCCATGAATCTTAATAGGTGTACCTGGAATTCGGATTTCTGTATCCATTCCTTTCTGGTAAACATTCCACAGCATATTGCGAGACTGCAGCTGTGGATGTTCTGCTGCTTCTGGAATGGTCAGAATAACACCAAAGGGAATTGCAAGCTTGGTAATGATCCCTTCTAGTTCTTTGATGGTCTTTGTTTGTGTCCATTCTTCAATGATGGGTTTCAAGGAAGTCAGATAATTTTCACATCTGGCAAGATTTGTTTTGTAAAGAGGGTTTTCAATCAGATCATTTCTACCCATAGCACTGCACAGACCTGCAAACATCTTATCTGTGCCACATCCCATTACAAATTCGCCATCTTTTGCGCGGAAGGAGTCAAAAGGAGCAATGCTAGGATCCTGGTTGCCTGCACGATGTGGTGTTTTGCCAGCAATGGTATACTCTACAACGAAATTCTCCATAACAGAGAACAATGTATCTACCATGGCAACATCCACTCGCCTGCCGACGCCTGTTTTTTCTCTTTCATACAAAGCCATCAAAATGCCCATGCACAAATAAGCGCCGGAGTAGTTATCAGCAATAGAAGGACCAATTTTGCAGGGAGGACCATCCGCAAAACCTGTTACACTCATCATGCCGCTCATTGCCTGTGCTACGATATCATAACACGGTCTAGATGCCAGAGGACCTTCCAATCCAAATCCACTAATAGATCCGTAAATGATACGAGGATTAATTTCTTTCAGTACATCATAGGAAAATCCCAGTTTTTCCAATACACCTACTTTGTAGTTTTCGCAAACAACATCTGCTGTTTTTACAAGTTCACGAAAAATCTTTTTGCCCTCTTCGGAAGCCAAATTCAAAGTGATGCCTTTTTTATTTCGATTGATATATGCATAATAACCGCTGTAATCATTTTTCATGGGACCCCAGCCTCTTGTCTGGTCACCGCTGCCAGGACGTTCAATTTTGATTACTTCTGCACCATGATCCGCTAAATTCATTGTGCAAAATGGTCCGCTATAAGCCTGTGTCAAGTCTAAGACGCGAATTCCTTCCAATGGTCTATTCATACTTTCACCTCTTTACTGATTTTTGAGAATAGAAAATCCCAAAACGAATTTTCGTTATGGGATTTTCATATGAACCGTACAATATGCAAAGTTTATAAAATGTGCAGACTGCACACCTGTAGTTAGGACAGATTATTCACCAGGATGTTTTCTGTCTTTGAAAGAAGATTCCTGAGGACCTCTCTGATCTTTTTTCGCAATATACAGGCTGCCGATACCTCTGCCGCACAGAATAGGAGGTTCACATGCTGTTGCCGCTGTTTCAGGTGTTGCTACGCCAGAAAGGTCAGCATCTGTTCTGTCCAGCTGTGTTGCCACTTTCCATGCTTCAAATCTGCATGTGTAGGACTGGTTGCCCACTTTTTCAATCCAGCCATGGTATTCCATAAAGTCACCAACATATACGGGTGCCAGGAATTCTACTTTTTCATAACCCAGGAACAGGCTGATGTCACCATCTACATAAACCATCAGTTCTGTACCAACATCGCCCCACTGTTCAACGATTCTTGCACCGTTTACCAGACCGCCAACATAATGTGCATCTTTTGCGCTCATCATCAGATGATGTACTACTTTTTTACCTACCATAATAATTTTCCTCCTTTTATTTATCCAATTTGCTCATATGATCATTATTTAGAAATAGATAATTACTCGCCGGGGTGTTTTCTGTCTTTGAAAGAAGATTCCTGAGGACCTCTCTGATCTTTCTTCGCAATATACAGGCTGCCAGTTGCTCTGCCGCACAGTACGGGAGGTTCACATGCTGTTGCTGCTGTTTCGGGTGTTGCTACGCCAGAAAGGTCAGCATCTGTTCTATCCAGCTGTGTTGCCACTTTCCATGCTTCAAACTTACATGTATAAGACTGGTTGCCTACTTTTTCGATCCAGCCATGGTATTCCATAAAGTCACCAACATATACAGGTGCCAGGAATTCAATGTTTTCATAACCCAAGAACAGGCTGATGTCGCCGTCTACATAGACCATCAGTTCTGTACCAACGTCGCCCCACTGATCCACAATTCTTGCACCATTTACCAGACCGCCAACATAATGTGCATCTTTTGCGCTCATCATCAGATGATGTACAACCTTTTTACCTACCATATTAAATTCCTCCTTCTGTTATATGTATTTTTGTTTGGTTTATTTTATGGTTATACTGTACGGCATACCGTAAATGGAATGTCAATATCTGCTTTTTATATTTTTTCAGAAATTGCAAAAACGCATAGACCGAAGTTTCTACTTACTGGAGGGTTTCTTTTTCCTTAATTTTCCGCCTTATTTTACTGTTGCAGGAGAAATTTTCGCAAAAATCTATTGATTTTATGGAGAGTTTTTTACTTCTTTATGGTCAGATAATTACCCTTTTTTGTTAGTAATAAGGCAATTTTTTTATGCTTTAACCCATGTTTACCATATATGAAAAAAAGATAACGCTTTTCAATTATAGAAACGTTATCTTTTTTGGTTTACAATTTTTCTATTTCAGTTAGAAAGCAAAAATATATGAGCCATTTCATGTATTTCGGGCATCCTAGTTGAATATATACACCAAAGGCAAAACTTTGTTCTATATGGATAAATGGATTTTTGCCTTTTCCATACAAAGTTTATTGCCTTTTTATGTTTTGTCCCTTAGTTCTCATTTTTAATCCCTACAAATTCGAAGTGATTATTCTTTCGGCGCTTTCAATATCATTCATTCCTATTTCTCCATCATAGTTGTGGCTCTCCCAGATGATCTCAAATTCTGCTTTTTCCATCGAGTGGGCATAAAACTCCTCCCCCCAGACATGGGCATTCAATTCTTCCACAGTGGGAATAGGTACGATTTCAATAACGCCGTCATAGAGATCCGTAATATTGTGCGTATGTCCATCTGCAAAAATATCAATGGAGCGAAGTGCAAGACGTTCATTTTCTGTATCAACTTCATAAAGAATGATAGATGGTTCTCCCAATGGTGCATCCTTCCAAAATAATTTGATATACTCCATTTTGATTCAATTCCTCCATAATTTTACAAATTTTCATTAATTCACAAGCATCTGGGAATACTCATGACCACCAGAAAGGATCTCTTCCAGTTTCCTTGCGATTTCTTCTACAATAACATGACAAGGGTTTTCCTCCCCTTCGATTTCTAATCCCTGCAATTCCATACAATGCAGTGTTCCAAATACTTCCAGTACATGTCCTGTCAAGTCATAAATCATTCGATAACCTTCGATATTGTCTGCATCTGTTTCGCCATCTTTTGCAGTCATCAAGCCAATGATTCCAACGGCTACCGTAAAGGCGCCACAACAGGACTGTTCTGTCTGCATACCGATCCCCATCACAGAGAACATTCTGCGGGTTTCTTCACTTAAATGCAGATGATAGTATTCATTACACGCTTTGAACATTGCTTCCGCACAGCTTAAATTTGTACCAATATGATATTGATTGACTAATTCATATAATTTCATTTTTCTCATACTGCCCCCAATCACACAACAATATTTTCAGTCATTATTTCATATTTCTTAGAGAAACCAAGACATCATACTAACTACAATTAATACAATCCCCAGCAGAAAGAAAATGAATCGCCTAGAGCCACGACTATAACGGTGAGAATCAGGTTTGCCTGTGGGATCGCAGAGCCAATTCCAATTCAAAATTGTACCAATCAGGAGCACGATACCAACAGCCAGTGTGAGCAGGTTCCAATGCTCCTGTAAAAAAGCAGTTATCTGTTCGCTATTCATTTAGGCTTCCTCCTCTCCTCACCCCTGTATGTCAGCAGATATGGGACCTTTTTTCAGTGTGGCTTCTACAATCACCACATGACCCCAGAACATATCGTCATCCTCATACCAAGCAGTAAAACGACCGCCTGGAGAAACAGTGAATTCTGTTAAAATCAAACGCTTTCCAAACTCATCCTCTGTAATAGGGTCTTTTTCAGGATTACGGTCCGTTTGATTGTTGTCTGCCAGCCAGTCATTGGCAAGGCTTGTAAGCTTTTGGGCTGCAAAATCTCGCAAAGATTTATCCCAAATCTGCTGATCCTCTATGAGTTTCTTCATCACATTTCGGACGCGTGTCCAAGATGCTTTCTTTTCCATATCAACATCCAGAGAAATGTGGATTTCTTTTCCCATCCACTGACAGGTTCCAGTGAAAAAACTCATTTCCTTATCTAAAGTCAGCGTTCCCAACAGCTCATCTTCCATCACAACAGGTTTGATGTACCCTGCCCAGATTTCTTCCAAAGCCGAACACGGAGCGTTCTCCTCTACGATTTCGGTGACATACCACTGTGTTTCACTAAGTGCTGTGCCTTTCCATCCTCGAACCTTGATCCGATAAATCTCCCCTTTTGCAAATCGTTTGGAATACTCACCTGCTTCTCTCTTTCTCCGTCAATGGCGAATTCAGGCAGCAACGATCAGAAATTACTTGACCAGTCTGTACGTCAGCCATAGCTAGAGCATAGGTATGAGCTGTCCAGAAATGATCCATAAATGTTTTATCTGCACTGGTACCACTTTGAATCAGTACCAGCTTTTCCTCATCTTCTACATGATAGAGGGCAATAAAGTCCTTCACTGTTCTTTTTTTCATATCGTTCCCCCCTTTAGTGAAAGATCTGTTCATATATATCGCCAATGTGCAGGAGCTGTTTTGACGACTTTTCTGTTGCCGCTATCTGAATCTTTTTACCAAATCGTCCATAAGCATATCCTGGATATACGCATCTGCGTATTCCAGAAGCTCTACGTCCTTATCGTTTTTATCAGATAATAACGCACCTTTACGCCGTTTTTCTTTGGCAAACGCATATATATCACCTCTCAGGTCTGCTGATGCTGCATGGAAACCACTTTGCAATCCGTACAAACTTCAATATAAAGTGTCCCTTCCGTTCCTTCCATAATGGTATCCCATTGTATTTGAGCCAAATATTTCATAGGTTTTCCGCACACAGGACAAGTTGTATATTCCCAGTCCTGTACCCAATTCGCAAAACCACCAACGGTATTGACATCCTCACAGAAAGCTCCATAAAACAAAGGAACCGGATTTTTTGCCAGCACAAATGGATTTTCTGCCATAGATTTATAATCTTCCGGTCTCATGTAGCATTCCATTTCCTCTTTGTCATCATAAAGTTTGGAAGGAAAAACTTCTGTACCACCATCTAAAGTAAAACGATTGTAGGCAGGACCATCCAAAAATCCGACACAGTTTGGACAGCAAGTAGCAGTCAAAACTCCATCTAAGCCTAAAAACTTCAATCGCTCATCTTTGCCATCCAGAACAAAAATGTCCACCATTTTCCCACCGCAGTGAGGGCAAGTATCTTCTCGTAAACGACCGATTTTGACGGGTGTTTCTTCATTGGCAGTCCCCTTTACCATGGGATAACAAGTATCAAAATTGAGGTGAATGCGATGACCCTCTTTATCAAAAGTCCACCCGCCACACTGGGCATAAATGGATGGATCAACATATAGACGCTTTCTCCATGGACGAGGATTACGTTCCAGTTCCAGCAGTGTTTGCAGTGCCTGATCATCCCCCTGCATGGCAAGGCAGCTCATCAGATTAGCTGCTTCATTGGCATCTTTTGTCTCCAATAGTACGGATTTCAGTCCATCTCTCACATCTTCTGGCGCATGGTAGTAGATCTCGCAAGGATAGAATACTTTTGCCTCCAAAGCTGCTTTCTGGATTTCTGGCGTAATGGCATCCAAATAGCTGAGCAACTTCCAAAAATCTGTGAAGGCTGGCTCTTGATAATCTTCCAATCCTTTTATATTCTCCATCAGTTTTTCTCGTTTTTGCGCAATCTGTTCCGGTGACCATGCAAGCACATCCTGACGTTCTTTTTCCATTTGACATTTCCAGCACAAACCTTCATAACCTAATGAGGTCCCACAACTAGGACAACGATATTTCAAACTCATATTCCTCGCTCCTTTCAATCAATACAAAAAAAGCCCTGCATCCATACTGTCAGAAGGACAGCATAATGCAAGGCGCGAAAAAAGCCGGAGAAAAATCATATTCTTTATCAGATACAATTTCTTTCCATGTCATCACTAAGTGATTCTTTGCCTTTCGATGATAATCGTGCTTTAGCTTCATACGATGTTACCTCATTAAAAATAGTGTAAACCTCTTTCTTTTTTCTTATGATTTTTAACAAATATGCACAAAATCAACTTATAGAAATTATAAAAGAAAACCTTCGAAATTACAAGCAAATCACCGTGATAAAATACCGTAATGCTAATATTTTAAATATGACAAATACTCTAATGAGATTCAAAAAATGCTAGTCACAATCATGTGTATTCTTAATATTGATTTAACTACGATCAACCAAACTGCAAGCTTAAGCTATATAAACAGTTTTCTCAGCGGCAGTATTTTCAATACACTATAGAAACAACAAAAAAATGCATAGTAACATTCTCTTCCAAGTATTAGGTTACATTTCCTATAAATCGAGTAATTATCGCATCAATTCATAGAGATGGCAACTTTTTTCTTGACAATCCCAGTTAGAAATCATATATCTTTCTGCTGTTCCATCCAAAGTATGATCATATCCGCTTGGTTTTGGCTCTGTATTTGGTACATTACTGCCAAACCCAATCACACACCATAATAAAAATAACAGCACAAAAAAACAAGCCGCCATCAATATTCCTGATAGAATATTGATACAGTCATATTTACGTTCCCTTCTGACAAATATAACAATGCCACATCCTATAAAAAGAACCAATACACCTATGGTACATGCAGAACAAAATAACAGATCTAAAAAAATGCCGTGTGTCATACAATCCTCTCCTAACAACAAAATACATTTCTTGTTTTATCTTAAGTAACGAACAAGAAATGCATTTTTAGACACTACGTGTTTATTTTTCAATCTGTCAATTTTATAGTGTACCAAATTTAAAGTCACATTGATCAGCCAAAATATTGATTTGTATATACTTTTGGGGAAAAGTTTTTATGACAATAAAAAGATGCCATTTGAATGGCATCTCTTATTTTATATTGCTATTAACTTTCCGGTTCAAACAATTTATCCACTGTAGTCTGCAATTCTTTTGAAAGTTTAAAAGCCAAAGAAAGTGTAGGATCATATTTATTGTTTTCTATTGCATTGATTGTTTGCCTTGAAACACCGCATTTCTTTGCCAATTCATCTTGGGAGAATCCGAGTTCCTTCCTTCTATGTTTGATGATGTTTTTCATGTTATCCGCCATACCTTTTCTTATAATACAAAAGTGTTAAAAAATATGTCATAGCAATTATACTTAGTTCAATAAATGGATTGTTACGCATAGCTTCTGCTTGCAAAACTGCTGTTATGACATCTAATACAAGTCCAAGCACTGTTATAAGAAGTGTAAAAAAACTTGCTTTCCATACCATTAGCTTTCTTCTTTCATCGCCAGTCTTTAACAGAGAAACAATCATCATAAAATCTATGAAAATTAGAGCAATAAGAAAAATTCCAAATACGATCAAAAAAAGTGTAGTTGTTCTCATAAATTCGCTCCCCTCTCCAATTAAAAATGTAAAATACTTTTTACATTTTTATCATAACAAATATATATTAAATGTCAAGAGTTTTTTACATTTTAAAGATAATAGAGAGAATACGTATCGCTAATTTATATCTTATCTATTTTTCTTCCACACTCTCTGCAACTTTTACCATTTCTTCCTTTGAAAGGGCTGCCGATATACTGAATATGGTTGTTCTATCCTCCGAATACCATACAATCACACTATTCTCGTCTTTTGCTTCGGCTTCATAGTAATCCCCTTTTCGTTCTCCTACCATGACCTCTTGGGCATTTTCATCTGTAACAAACAAACTGATGGCATCTGTGCCACTTGAGGACATAAAGGCTATTTGATTTCCCATATCATTTTGATAGATAGTAATGTTCATTCCTTCCGTTTCTGATGTTTCTTTTTCATAATAGCCTTCTGGAATATAGGTAAGAACATACGCTATCTGTTGAGCAGAACCATCGCCTGTATAACGATATTCCATATAGCCCTTATATTGTCCCTTCAGCCAATATAAAAACGTAGCTCTTGCCTCTGTGTTAAACATCAAAAAGGAACTGCTTGCTACTACAAATATTGCGAACCAACAAGCTGCCTGTCTAAAGACTCTGTTTTTTTTCTTGCGTTTTGCTTTTTGCAGCACATTTTCTATGTTGTTTTCAAAAACCTCGGAAAATACATGACTGTATTCTTCTTGCGGCAGAAGTGAATCTGCAATGATGTTTCCAGCCTCTTTGGCTGCTTGTTTCAGCATTTCATCCGTTATCACAAGATTCCCTCCTTTTCACACAGCTCTTTTAGTTTTTTCTTTGCCCTTTGGTCTAACTTCGATGCTGCCACAAGAGATATATCAAATAAGGCAGCAATTTCCCGAACACTATACCCATGATAATACCGTAACAGTATCACTTCTCTGTATCTAGCAGGAAGGTTCAAAATGGACTTTGTAAGCAGATTGTCACCGTCATAAGTCACTTCAATACCATTTATTTCCTCCAAATATTCGTTTTGTTTGTGCCTGTTTTTCTTTCGATATATGTCTATGGCTTTATGTTCAGCTATTGTAACGATATAACTGCGTGTTTTTGGACAGTCCAACGCGTCTATCTTTTCTATATTCTCTGCTATTTTTATAAATGCCATGTGCACAGCGTCTTCTGCATCCTGCTCGTTATGGAGAATTTTATTGGCTGTATAAAACATCAATGCTTTATATTTCAGATATATCTCCTCAAATTTTACTTTATCCTCTTCACTTTCTATCATTTGTAGATATATCATAGAAGAATCCTCCAGCATAATTGAAAATTAAAAATCAAATCTGTTCTTTATATTAAATGAATTAAAATAGAAAATCAAATATATTTGCTTATAACGAAAAACACATAAGAAAAGGCAGTCATGAAACTGCCTTTTCATCGTTTTATTTCATTCTATTCATTTTCCGCCTGTACTGCACTTTCATCTCCTGCAGAAGGATAACCACAACGTTTGTAAAGCTCAGATGGAATATAGCTTACTGCAAGTTGATCCTCTTTGGAACATTCATTGTACCAATTCAGCCACTCCAGCGTTTTTTCTGATAAATCAGAAGTTTTCAATGTTTTATCATGGAATTTCAACTCATCAGATTCATCTGAAATTGGTGGTTCAGAAGGATTTTTAACGAAATACCAGTGATCGTCGACAAAAATATAATAATCATTGATATTTAAATAAGAAAATACTCTCTCTCCGTGGTTTATATCAAATGTATAGCTTTCTCCACCAGCATAGACTTCGTTAGGCGCCCCTCCATCGGGAAAATCTACATACATCAAATCCAGACTAAGTGCCCAGTCTTTTACATCTGTGATTTCCTCCATACGTAACTGTTTTGAATCACCTGAAGAATAAACTGTGTATGTAATGTCTTTTGTATCTGCTGGAAATAGCATTGGTCCTATTCCGCATATCACCACTTTTTCACTATCGTTTTTGTAATTTACTGTCAGTACAGTAGCATTCTCCAATAGCCATACATCCTCCGATGAATCACTGTATGCAGGAACACCCCAGACCTCAGATAATTGTGTTCGTCTGTATCCCGATAATATATTATTTACTTCGGCTTCATCCATTTGGGCAATAGACTGTAAATTAGGAAGATTATCATTACTTTTTCTATTATGATAACCATAACTCCAAGTCCAACCTGCCACCGCGATTACCGCCAATACAATTAGAATCCATATCTTTTGTGTTCCTTTATATTTTATCAATTCCAATCCCTCCAACCTTATTAGACAATCAAATATTATGAACAACATAGACCTCTTTTATAATTGTAACGAACCAGATTTACTTTTTAAGACATCTCCGCATAAAAAATAGGAAATCTATAAAAGATTTCCTAAAATAGACAAAGCGTCTTATTCATTTGCGGTCAAATGGAGTTTTTTCTCTCTTTTATAAACTTCTCCATTTAAAAGCTTTACATTTATATCTCTTGAATGAAATTCTGTTTTTTCCTGATTAAAATTGTCATTCCTTCTTAAAATCGTATTGATTCTAGATATATATACTAATCTACAGCTAGAATATCTATATTATCCTCCTAATAAGCCTATCCGCTGTTAGATAGCAAATTTATAACTCGTTTTTATTACGCTTCTCCTCTTTGCTCCAGCAAATTAAACACTTCATCCATACCCATTTCAAACATAACGCTGTTTTCCTTGATTGGTGCAAAATAATACGCTACTTTTTCTGCACCGAATTCTTCTTCTAACTGTTCCCACTGGGCAGAAGGATAAATACAAAATGCAAGAGTATCACTGCCAAGAGAACCCATAAACCAACGGATTTGATATTTTGGAGATACATATTCCTGTAAGCTTTTCAATGTGGTATCACGATCTGTATATTCTTCCGCATAGGGGATTGCTGTGGAAATACTGTTTTTTTCTAAAATAATATCTACGTCTCGTTCTTTTTCAATTTCCACACAGGTAAACTTCACCTTATCTTCTTCTGATAGTTTTTCATTGATGTATTTAATGATAGATTCATCATATTCACGCCAATCTATCCAGATTAAAACATCGCTTTCCCAAAAGGTATCTAAATATTCTTGTGGTGACAGCAAAAAATCTCTGATTTCATCCATAATCATTTCCTCCTCCCATATTGTTGCAAACAATATCCAAGCTATTATAATTTCACAGTTCTATGTTGTCAGAACAACTGCGTTCTTATTGTACTGCTATTAAGTCATTTTTTCCTGTACTGCGAAAACAATAGAATTGTTTTGCCCTTTTCTCTTTTCAAATAAAACTCTTTTCTTAAAAGCAAAATGCAATACTATATAAATACATTGATTCATTTGATTGCATTTTGTAACCAGCTTCCACTTTTTAAAACCACTTTGTATTTTCGTTCTTAAAATGCGGTGTATTGCCATCTTTATAAGGATCATATCGATTTTCATTGCAGCCAAATTCTTTTAGGAAAGCAATCTTATTATCGGGTGTCCATTCAATCAGTGATATTCCATCAAAGGCTTCTGCCTGTCCATCATCCATTTGATTTTTAAAATACCATTCAACAATTGTCTGATTATCTTTATGGAAAAACTGTTTGATATCCCACTGCAATACAGTTCCCCTCGTGTTCCATTCTTCAAACCAAAGTGCAATCTTCTGGACTCCATGATATTCTGGTCCCCAACTTTCAATGTAAATGGCATCACTTGAGAAGATATCGAATATACCAAGGTCTTTTTTTGCAAGCCACATTTCAAACCAAAGTCTGATGATTCTTTCTTTATTTTCCATCCTCAAAACCTTCCTTGATTATTTCAAATTCAATTTTTCGCCATATAACATCCATCATATATAACATCCAACCGTTTATTGATTGGAATTATATGTGACTAGTCAAAATCCATCCAGACCAAGTGCTTTCCGCAATGCAGGCATTGGAACAAATAGCACTGCAAATGACCGCCATTGACAGAATGCTCAATCATTTCTTTCTGCTCATCATCCCACATGGGGTCATCCAGTACTTCATCCATGACATCTAATGCCTGCAATTCCATAGCACCTACTCTGCCCAAATAAGCACAGAAGTCCCCGCAATGGGCACGCCAGTATTCCTGCTGCCAGCCACAATAACCAGGTGTACGATGAATGAGTTCGTCCAGTTTTTCGGCATCCTTCACACCATCATCCACGGAATAATCATCCTGAAAGCTGCCATCAAATTTTTCAGCTGCTTTTCCACTGGCGATACAAGCTGGACACAGATAATCAATGTCATCCACAGCATAGAATGGTCCTTCATAATAAATGTGCGTTACCTTTCCACAGCAGTCACAGACAACGCCTTCCTCTGATATCTCAAATGCTCCAGTATTTAACGGATTGGGGTGGTATTTGAATGTTGGTATTCCCAGTTCTGCCAGCATTTCTTTTTCTTTCTGAATATCTTCTTCTGTTTTGGGGTTTGGAATTGCAAAATCGTTTCTCCAGTTTTCTGCATATTCTTTCATTTTTCCCAAGCGTTTTTTGATTTTGACATCTGAAAGATCACCAATACTGGATAATAAATCATAGGCATCTTTTTTATAGTTTAAAAGATCATATACATTTACCAGAACTTCTTTTGCAGCAATTGCTTCACTTTCTTCCAAACTTTCCTTGAAATCATAAAGAGCAGTCACACTGAAAGAATCGCCCTTTGATTGTTCAAACTGCTTTTTTAATGCGACATATTTTTCTTGATATGCATTCATACTTCCACCCCATTTCAAAGGACTCATTCTTCACAAACATCACAAAGCTTGTCCATAATATCAGAAATTTCTGTTGGTATACCTTCTTCCCATTGGGGATTTTCAATCCGTTCTCCTTCAAGAGCCAAAAACAATTCTTTTGGTATTTTTACTTTTGCTTCTTCTTCCTCGTACTCAGAGGTCCAATCATAATGATCACTATATTCATCGTTTGCAGGATCAAAAGCATATTTTTGGTTTCCATAAAAGCCAGAAAGGTAATTTTTTTCAATGGTTTGAATGATATCATAATCATCCAATGCCCAAAAAGCCTCTGCTTCACATTCTTCTCTGTCAGCAAATTTCTTATAGAATCCAGGTGACATATACCAATATAAAAGCAAAATCGTTCCTTTATCTGTATCTGGCTGATCTACAATCCATCGAATAACTTCTTTTGAATTGTCAAAATTCCAGCACAATGCAAGCATTTGTCTTTCTTTTGGATTGTGTTTCTTCAGATAGTCAATCAGCAGTTCCGTGCTTAATTCGTCAAATTCTTCTTCTGTAATTTCAATTCCATCCCAATCAAAGTCAGAGTCTAAAATGTCATTGATATGCAGCATATTTTCATCTCCTTTCAATCCCACCAGAAATACCAAACCTTGGACTGTCGCAATACATCTGCCAATGAGCCTACCGTAGCATCTTCAGTCCTTGATCCACTATATCTGGGCAGAAACCATATTGTTCCAAAGCCACTTCCATTGCACATTCTTTTGAAATAGCAGCCGAAAGATCAAATTCCAGTACGTCATGTGTCAAAACGGCAGGTATAGCTCCATACAGCTCAAACCAGTATTTCGCCACTGCCATAAGTTCTGGTGTATCTGGGCATTCATTCCAGTTCCCAAAAGGCAAGTATGCAAAGATTTCCCAAGGGTGTTTTACTGGAATTTTAGCCAAAATCATAGGATATGTCATGTCTGTATCATATTCCCAATAGCTAGCAAAACGGTTATTTTCGTATCCATTTTCCATTTTTCCAAGTATTTCTTCTTCCCAATTCATATCATCATCGTCAGCTTCTTCTTTTCGAAGTCCAATCATTTCCTCCAAAACTGCCTTTCCGTCTTTGACGGAGGTAGAGAGCATCTTCTTCCGATACTCCGTTACGGTTTTGAGGTCAAATTCGTAAAAGTCCGCCTCGTTCTCTGGGTCGGCGTTCATCACCAGACACTCCAACAGCGTTTCGTCATCCGCCTTGATGAGCACTGGCACAAAACCTTCCTGGGCGCTGTCTCGCTTAGCATAACTGTAAGCCGCCGTAATAGGGTCGTCATCTTTCATAGATGGGAAGTAAGTACATTCACAGTCCAGATATTCCATCATTGCTTGTGCCAGTTCAGAGGGCTCCAGTGTATCTTCATTGAATTCCTGCCCCTGCCAATTGATAAATCGCTTTTCAATGACCTTTGCCATAGCTTGATAATATTCCTCATCAAAAGGAATGAACAGATATGCTTCATCCTGAATTTCATCGGAATAGTTACGTTCCTGACCAATGATGCAAATGGCGTAGTTGTCGATATCGCTTGGGAAATAAGGGCTGTCGTTTTCACCGTAGTAGTAGGAAGCAAAAGCCAAGCCTTTTTGGTTAAACAATGACCCAAAGAGCTGTCCTTCCAGTTCATCTCGAATAAATACCCTCAGATCCACACTTTCAACATCATCTTTGACCTTCTGTACCACATCACCGTATTCCTCCATAAAGCCTTCGGCCATTAGATCATGTTCCATACACCAACGCAGATAAATTGCCATATGGTTGTAGGCGTTGATTTCATCCACCGGCAGTTCTTTTTCCTCTATGGTTTCCAGATGCCAAATGGCATCGTCCATCTCATCAACGCCGTCGCTATCATCTACACTGCCCAATGTGCCTCTTGTAATGGCATTCTGACGATCAGGTTTTACTACAAAGCTGATGCCCTCCATTTTGTCCAACAAAGCGTCTGCTTCATTGGCAAGCTTGTACTCCAATTCATCACGATAGAGAGGAATTACCTGATAGAAGTTAACTTCTTCGCCACTAGGCAGGATGCAAACCTCGCTGCCATCCTCTGTACCCTGAGGAGCAGTCAGCATAGCGGCACAGAGATTTGTATTTTCCGCAAAATTCTCCTCATAATCCATGGTATGTCCAAATCCCAACCAGGTGTCACTGGCAATGGGCAGGCGAGCCAGTGTTTTCAGCAAACGTATGGGCCAGTACCACTTCTCATCTTCGAAATCCTCTTTTTTTATTTTCCAGTTTTTTGGCAATGCAATGGCAAGCTCTGCTCGCTCCAGCTTGTATTCCGTAAGTTCCTCTGGCACATTCATTCGATGAGCACCCATCCCCATAGTAACCAGTGTGTAGTAATCTCGTTCTTCAGAAGGAGGAACAACACAAATATCCACATGTATGTCAGGTGAAGCCAACTCATGGAACACATTTTCAAACCGACCGAAATACTGCTGAATATGATTTTCGATGACTTTCATCTCATCCTCAGTGTAGACTTCCGGTTCACTAAAGGATACGTCTTTATCGGAATTGTCCTCACCGTCGCCATCTGGGTCATTATCTGTTGATTTCCAGGAGATTTTCAGCGTCATCTGTTCTTCTGGCAGACTGACACCGGGGCTGCGCGTAATGGTGCGTTTATCCCCAGCAGAAAAACCAATGGTTTCTCCGTCGTGAAGTTCTACATCATTCTCCAGAACATAAGACACAAGGCTTGCCAGGAAGTCTCTCAAATTACTCGGTTCGGCATCAGTACCCAGCACTTCCATCTCATCCTTGCCGAATACATCCATTCCATAAGTGTAAGCGTTCATACCATTTTCATCACGGTACAGTCCAAACCAAATCCAGTTAAAGATTGGCAGTTCATCATTTTGCAGCATATCAGCAAAACCTTCATAGAAACGAGGTTCAAACACAACACCGCTGGTATAAACCCCTGTTGCGTATTTCTGGCGGCAGCAAGCAGCTACCAGTTTGGTGAACAACTTACCTTTTTCCAGCAAATCTTCCTCTTTTCCCAAAACTGCTACCATAATATGAGCACAATGTTCTTTTGCTATCTTTACCGCATCATCCCACATATAGTTGTTTTCCGCATTTATTTCCGCTTCGCCGTTGGGAATTGGATAAGTTCCAAGGCTGACAGCAGCAAGCATATCTCCCACTTCAAACACCAAGGCATCGTCACTCTTATCCTCGCTTGCGTCATGTTCATCCACGGTGATGTTCCATTTTTCTTTCATATCTTGAATAAATTGCTGCTTGTCCCATTTTCCTTTGGACAAAAGGATAAATCCGGTAAAAACGCCTGTGGGGTCACTCTCGTCCTCCGATTCTGCCTCGGCACGTCTGGCAATTTCGTTCTGGCATTCCTGTATTACCAAAGGTGCATCCGTATCTTCTGGATCTAATTCCGCCCATCGCTGTGCATAATGGATAGCTTTTTCTTCCTGTCCATAAAGATATTGATAAGCATAAGCCATACGCATATTCCATTCTGCTTTGTCTTGACCTTCTTCTCGAACAGATTCCAGCACATCAATGGCACGCAGCAGAGCCTTGTCTCCCTTGTAATTTGGTGTTCCCTCATCGTGATCTCCGATGATAGCGTAGTTTTCCAGTGCCCGTGCCATGGCATAGGCAATGCGGTAATTCCACCATTCCTCTGGAATGGCATTCAACGCCTGAATGCAACGAGTATACTCGTCCTCATCATTCCACTGCTCTAATTGCTGATAAAATGCTTCCGCATTTTCCGGTGTATAAGGGATATAATCCATTCCCGTCAATGTTTCTTCCAATTCTTCAACTCTCTCCTTGGAATCTAGATCATCATTTTCGGTCTGTTTCAGATACACATTGGATGCCTCTCTGCGGAATGTATGGAAACTTGCCCAAGGCAAATCTGTATCCGCAAAAAAATCCTTTGCCATTTGCAGTGCAGTACGAATATCCCACGCAATAAAATCTACATAGCCATAATAAATACCTGTGGCGCCGCCAGTCAAAGTAAGCACTTCACTTCCTTCATCGGTAGTAAATACTCCCTCCAACTGATCTCGAAAATCAAAAATCTTCTGACTGCCTTCTTCCTCACGAAGTGTATCCAGTGGATAGCAGAAAAAGCCTGCCACTGCACCATCGGCGTGAAGATCGTCCATGTAATCGTTGTCATTGTCTAGATAACCATTGATGAGAGCTGCACAGCAAGTGGAGCCGGCAATAGTATCTAATCTCCAATCTGCCTCGGGGTCATCATTTGGTTCCATACTGTATCCCATATAAGTTTCCAGATAGCATTCTGGATCTTTGGAAAGGTCTAAGCTTTTTTCTTTCAGTATGTCCGGCAGACGAGAAAGCAGTTCGGCAGGTTCCTCTTTTGGTTCTGTCAGTACATCAAAAGCTTCTATGTATCGCATATGAGGGATTTCACCCAACACCTGATCTGTCAGCGTTGTCAGCATCCACCATACACGACCTTCTTCTTCCGCAAGCATCGGCAACAGTTTTTCACAATAGGTTTCCAAAGCAAAACGATTTTCATCAACCTCCTCCAGCCAAATCTGCACATCCTCGCCGGAAATATACCATTCACCTGTACGCAGACCAATGTTTTCCACGCTCTGGCGTCCCACCAGAATATTCCAATGCTCCAAGATCTCTTTTGGTGCGTGTTTCTGGAAGTAGACCAGTTCAAATAGCTTTACCTTGTTGCCTTCTGGAGTTAGGATTAGTTCATGTTTTTCGCCGTTAAATCCCATTTCAAAAGAAATATCTTCAAAAGCAATATGTAAAAGCTCCTCACATTTAGCAACGAGTTCTTCACCTCGTTCCTGATTTTTGTCTGTATCCATGATTTGGCGCAATTTTGCTTCCTGTTCCGCAAATTCCGCCCATGCTGCTTCTGTTCGTTCCCGAAAGTTTTTGGAAAATCGGGGCAAAGACAAACGGCGGCGGCAATCGTCGATATACTCCAGAGTGTCTTCATCTCCGGGACGGGTTTTCAAAGCTTTTTCAAAATAGCGCAGAGCGGGACCTTCTTGATCCAGATAATAATAAGCAGAAGCGATCCGATAGTTCCAGCAATGATCTTCCGCAAAATATGCCTCATGGGGCGCCAGAAGTTCCAGCGCTTTTTCAAAAGACTCCCGTTCTGCCGCATCCGCTCCTGCGATATATGCCCTTGCCAATTCACTATCCATTTCTGGTGTTCGTTCATCAGCAGGGATTTGTTCCAACGCATTTTTGATTTTCTGATATTCTCCATCTTCAAGCCACATTTGGCACATCTGCAATAAATCCATCTGTTCTTCCTCCCCACTTTGTGGCGCTTCCCAATCTGTTATCTGCTGAAATATACCATTTTCATCTCTTACGAAAGCAGAATTGTATGGTGCATTCAGCAGAGGAATGATATCAGGATTGCTATTACAAATGGAATGCAAAGTGTAAATACCCGCGTTATTTGGATCATCCATATAGGTATCACTTTCGTCACCGGCAGTAAAACGCCAACCGCTGTCCCAGTCACCATCTGGCTTCTCTCGGTAGCAGTAACCAACCTTGCAACCTTCCACCGTAATACGATTAGTGGCAATGCATCCATTGGCTCCATCCCAGTCAGGGAGTAAATTCTTCATGTCATCTGCCTTCACATAGTACTGGCGATTGCGACCAGCAGACTCATAAAGTTCTTTACGCAGTGCCTCCACATCTCGAGCCATTTCTTGAATCTCCTCATCATCCATCATTTCATGAAGGTCATAGGACAGAGGATTTTGGGCAAAGTCCGCAAGAGTTCTGTCTATAGCATTGTGTTCCTCTGGCGTAGCAGTGATACGGATGCAACGAGAAGGCGTATTGTAGTCGTCCAAGTCGTGCAGATTTACACTGCCATTGACGTAACATTCCAACAAAATGGCTGCCAGATCTGTGATGACATCAATGGCAAAATGAAAATCCATTTCCACACCGTTGGAATGGGTAAACTCCAGATATTCCACTGTTTGATGGAAATCCCAATTTTGTTTATCCAGACCGATCTTTGAGAAAATTTCGCTAAGAGGGATTTCCTCTTTTTTCTGATCTTCTAAAAATGCCACAAGGTTCAGACTGTCGTCAGAACCTCCAATAAAGTTGCCCCAGTATTTGCTGATGTACATCTGCTGCACCTCCTATTCCGCTATCACAAACTCTGTTCAAATCATAAAATTTATTCCGGCCATTGGTCTCCTTCACATCTGCTGATAAAATCATAATGCAGGCTTTCAAAAGCATCATTGGGATAAGATTCTCCATCCTGATGAAGTTCCAACCCATCCAAATCCATCATTTCATTGATATACGCCAGCGTATCATGGATTCCAGCAATATGTTCCTCCTGAAGCATCTCTGCCAACACACTTTTTTGTTCAAGTGTCAAAGAAGAAAGGAATTCATTTTTTGCCTGATTGTCCTCTGTATGAGGGAAACCGCCTTCTAAAACCCATTTTGCTGTCACATTATCCTTTTGTTCCACAAGACCATCAATAAATGCTTTATATAATTCTAATTCTTTGCCCATACACATCTTCCTCGTTTTTCCATTATAATTAAGAATTTATTTCGATTTTGTATTTTCAAAAGTTGCCTTCTGTCATAATCATATCTGCCAGTTCCTAGTGCAGATTGCCTTGAAATATAAATATGTATCATACCTTACTTTCCTAACCTTTTCAGATATTGTGCAGGAACCATCTTTGTCAGCCATACACCATTGGCGGATAGAAGAAAAGTGTATCCATCCTGCTGCATCTGTCCTGCATTGACCAGATAAATAACTGGTTTTCCATGTCTGCGTCCCACTTTTTCTGCTGTTTTTGTATCAGGAGACAAATGAACATATAATCGGTTTCCAGGAAGTAACCCTTTTGCCTCAATGGAAGCAGAAAACCGTTCCGCTGTCCCGTGATACAAGATTTCCGGCGGCTCCGTTACAGAAAGCTCCACATCGACCTGAATGGAATGTCCTTGATTTGCACGAATCTTGGTTTTATCTTCGTTAAAGGAATACCTCTCTTTGTTGTCAGTTCTTACAATTTCCTCTAAAACCTCAAAATCAATGGGATATTTCCTGCCAATGCCTGCTAAAAGTGCCTCCACATTTGCCCAGCCATTGGCATCCAATTGAATCCCAATTACCTCTGGCTTATGCCGTAAAATCAAACTGATATATTTGCTGATTTTTGTTAAGTCAGAATTTGTTACTCTCATATATATCTTCTCCCGATGTTCTCCTAACATTGATGACTTCTTTTGTCATCTCTTTATATCTTTCACTTCCATGTTCAATCATTTGAAAATAATTATATCTTCTAAAAAATTCTGCACATTTACTAATCCATACACTCTTATAGCAATCATAAGATCAATGATGTCTATTGAGACTTCATATACACTACAACGTCTGTATCCTGTTTCTCATGTATGTTTATTGCTGAAATGCAAATGACAATATGTATTTCAATTGCTTCCTGAAAATACCAATCTTTCTCTTGTGGAAATTTTCTGTTATATAGCCCCTCCTAAATGGGATCACCATAATACCATGCTCCTACAATTAACTTTTCTTGTTGATTAATACCAGATTGATTCATGAATTTCGTGATTTGACTATCATAATCCAATCCGCTGCCAGCCATCTAACCGTTCCTGCAAAGCCTCAATTTTCCATTTTTCACCTATTCGTTTCATGAGAAAACGGCGTTCAAAGCCCACACTTTTTGTTTTGGTATAAATATATAATTTATTCTTTGTAAGCTGTTCCGCATCTATAAACATGTCTTCGCTATAAGTTCCTGCGGGGCTGTAAGAAAGTGCCAAAGGACGGTATCCTAATCTTGGTTTTTCGCTGACATACTGTTCCCAAATATTCATCAATTGCAGTTTTACCTCTTCATCCTCAAAGCCCTTTTGAGATACATACTTTTCCCATATTGTCATGGCTTCAAAAAAATCTTTCAGTAGCTTCTGACATTCTTCCACCGCCTGCTGATCCAGCTTTACCGATTTTTTCGCCTTTTCTCTTTGAAGCTTTGAGAAATGTTCCATCTGTTCCTGATTGAACTGTTCTTTAGAAACTGGCTCAATTCTAGGATGATTTGCAATATTCAAAAGTCCTTCATATGTAACTGCCGTATGGTCTATCTGGATATGTGTAAGTTTCGGAATAGAAGCCGCCTGCAACAAACCATTGTCATTGAGACCTGTATGATTGAGTGTCAACAGATCAATCTTACATTCCTTCATTACATTTAAACTGCTTCCTGTGATTCTGCGATTACCATCAAGGAGCAGATAACGCAACTTTGGCATAGTTGCAAACACAGAAAAACAAACATCTGTTAATCGACCATATTCCACACCGAAATTCACCATATTTTTAGAGCCAATAAATGGCATCAACAATTCATCCGTCAGAGCATTGTTTTTCACATAAAATCCAACTGGCTTATAATCTGCCAACTTCTCCATGATTTCCATGGTCAGTTCCGGCATTTCTATAGTTCTTTCTCCATCGAATATTAAAATATCATTTTCCCACCGTATGGTTCGTGCGCGTTTGGGAAATTCTGTCATTATAATTCTTCCTTTCATAGAGATGTCAGCTTTGCTCCACAAAGCGCACCTGTTTTCCTCCAATTTCAAACTCCAGCTTTACTGCATAGTCATCTGTCCAAGGTTTACACTTATTGAGCAACGACATAACGAGCTGGTCTGGTTCTTCATCAAAAGTCACGCGCAAAATAACAGACCAATCTGCATATTTTTCTTGGAATACTTCACTTTGTGTGTGATTAAGGTAACCCTCCATCTTATCCAGCAGCGCTTTTTGTGTTTGAGGAGAACCATCAATAAAGCCATTGCAGACCAAAACCATTAAAACTTCATTGGTTTCACGTTTTTCTGCAAGAATATCGATTTTTTGTAAATCACCAAACATGTCTTCAACTGCCATGATTCTCACCAATCCCTTTCTCGGATTGCCTCTTCTATATCAATGGGAATGGCAAACCATTCCAAAATATAAGCCACAGTTACTCCAATACAGTCTCGTGCGACTGTTTCAATCTCACTGTCATTCTGGTCAAATTCCTCCTGCAAGTCATTGATACCACAGACTGCTTCATCCAGTTTTTCCTGTACAACTTCTACATCTGTTTCACCGCTTTCCAGCAAAGCAATGACCTTCTGGAGTTCGTCTTTTACTTTGTCTACCAAAAAAGTTGGATAGTAATCATCCTGATACATCTCATCTAAAAGTTTATAATTGGTGTCAAATAATTTCATAGTTCCTATCACCGCTTATTCGTCGTATTCTTGCGCAATATCAATAAAATGGATATACACACTGCAAACATTCCCTTCCGCATCATAGCCAAAATAAGAAGGGTATGCGCCATCTCCCCAGCCAGATGCAAAAATAGGAACATTGCAGTCAGTATTTGGAATATTCCAGTTTAACCAGTCACCATATTCTCTTTGATACTTTGGATATTTTTTTGCGTTTTCTTCTAACAAATCGCAAAACAGATTATTATAAGGGTCTATGTCCGGATCATCTTTTAGACGCTGTTCCCAATACGCATTGAAAGCTTCTTGTGCTTTCACATCCGCAATACAACCCATGCCTGCGTCCACACCAAAACCAAAAAAGGCATCTTCTTCCAGTTCATCATCCAAGTTTTCATTCCCCAACATTCCTAATTCATAACGAACAGGTTTCTGATGACTGATTTCTACTTTTACACAGGCATACCGATCACCGTATTTTTCACTTGGTACCACGCAGATTTTCACTGGATAAATCCCTGAGGGAATGGTCTGCATAAATGGTTCCATATCCTCCAGTTCAATCAACGGATCACATGCGAATATCGCACCTGTAGGAAAAGGCACATCCCCAATTTCCAGTACATCTATTGGGGTTTTTCTGATCATCTTTTCTGTGAAATAAGCATCCAAATCAATTTTGCAGGTTAATTTTTCTTTTATCGCTTCATATTTTTCCATCCATTCTTTTTGCGGCATTGCATTTCCTCCTTTTTATCCCACAATGTTGGCACGTTCTATTCCATGCTCCAAGGAACCAGAAACTTCAATGGTATGTCCCCAAAACATATCATCATCCTCATAATAAGCAGTAAATCCATCCTCAAAGGGAAAAGCAAGTTCAGACAGTGAAATACGTTCTGCAAAGATTTTCTCTGTAATGGGCGAAGTACTTTCATCATCTTCTTCCATCCACTCATTGGCAAGGCTCGTCAGCTCTTTTGCAGAAATAGCACGCATGTCCTGATCCCATGTTTCCAGCTCTGAAACCATACTTCTGGCAGTATTGCAGGTAGTTTTCCATGTAGACCGGTCCTGCGCATCTACTTCCAGCACCAGCGAAATTTCTGTTTCATTCCACTGGAATGAACCTTCGAACATTTCGAAATCCCGATTCAATGTCAGCTTTCCCAGCACTTCATCCTCGATGATAACAGGCTGATTATATGCTTCCCAAACTTCCTCAAGCTGTGGACAGGAAACCTTTTGTTCCAACACATCAACTACACACCAAGCGTTGAATTCTTCTGGTGCGACATTCTTAGGGACATATTTATCCAGCAGCTTTCGAACTTTCATACGACAAATCTGTCCTTTTTTGAATCTGTTCCAAGTGTTTTGACTGCTGCGTTCCTCTTCTGTAATAAGCCAGTTCAAACGTCCTCTTTTTGTATCAACTTTGCCATTTGTACAGAACACCATACCAAGAGTGGTTGTCAGCATTTCCCATTGATTCTCAAAAGGACTTGCGCCAAGAGTTTGCTGTATCAAAACAAATGCTTCCTGTTCATCAGAGGAATATTTTTCATAAAACTTCTCATTCATTTTAAACATCTCCTTTAAAATGCAGCCCAAAATATAGGGATTTCAGGCATCAATGATATGGTTTCTGATTGCAATCATTCTCTATAAACCAGCAGTTCGTCTATAGCTTATTTGTAACTAGTTTTTAGAAAAGCAAATGTCCATCATTCATATACATCTATTGTAAATGATGGCTAAATAAACGTAAAGAGCACTTTATAATAATCTGATTCCTAAATTCATTTTTAACAACTTCCAAACAACCTTTACAAAAAAAGCTTTCTGAAACAGAAAGCTTTTTCTATCAATGCATTATATACTTTTTAAGTTATTTCAAATTTTTCTGAAAAAATGCGGTGATCTTATCAAAAGGAATGGCGTTTTTTCCACCACCATCATACAAATCCGTATGTACAGTGTCTGGGATAATCATCAGTTCTTTATTTTCCGTATAAGCATTATCTTTTACCATGTCTGCAAAGGCATCTTTGCTGAAATAGCAAGAGTGTGCCTTTTCTCCATGAACGATCAGCACTGCGCTTCTAATTTCATTGCTGTAGCGTAAAATAGGCATATTCAGAAAAGACATACAACCTGTAACATTCCAACCATCATTGGAATTCAAAGAACGGATATGATATCCTCGTTCCGTTTTATAGTAATCATAATAATCTTTTACAAAAAATGGAGCATCTTCTGGCAAAGGATCAACTACACCGCCGCCGCGAACGTAAACACCTGTTTTATATTCTTCTGTTCTTTGCTGATTCAGTGCCTTTCGTTTTTCAAAGCGCTGCTCCTCACTATTTTCGGAGTCAAAATATCCGTTGGCGTTGACGCGGCTCATATCATACATGGTTGCTGTCACTGTTGCTTTAATTCTTGTATCAATTGCTGCAGCATTCAGCGCCATGCCGCCCCATCCACAAATGCCGATGATACCAATTTTTTCAGGGTCAACATTTTCCTGAACAGACAGGAAGTCCACAGCTGCTTGAAAATCTTCTGTATTGATATCAGGAGAAGCCATGTATCTAGGTTCACCGCCACTTTCTCCTGTAAAAGAAGGATCGAATGCCATGGTCAAAAAACCCCGTTCTGCCATAGTTTGCGCATATAAACCAGATGCCTGTTCTTTTACGGCGCCGAAAGGTCCGCATACAGCAATGGCTGGCAGTTTTCCTGTTGCATTTACAGGCGTATATAAGTCTGCTACAAGTGTGATTCCATAGCGGTTATGAAAAGTCACTTTGGAATGTGTAACTTTATCACTTTTTGGAAAGACTTTATCCCATTCTTCTGTTAAGTGTAATTGCGTCATATTTTCACCTTCCTATACGAACAAAATTTTTAATTATTCAAATCACCATAGTAATAAGCTGCCGTCGCGCCGCCATCAGCTAAAAAAGTAGAACCTGTGATAAATGAACCACGGTCGCTCATTAATAATTCTGCAATATTGGCAATTTCGTCAGCGGTTCCAGGTCTACCAGCAGGACAGTTTTTAAACATATTTTTATAAAAATCTCCTCTAACACCTTTAAATTCATCAAGAGCCAAAGGTGTTACAATAATGCCAGGAGCAATGGCATTGAGTCTTGCCCCACGTTTTCCCCACTCTACAGCCTGTGCCATATAAATCTACCTGTAAAATGGTCTTGATGGACGCTTGACTGGGAGAAACACCTGCAGCATTGACCAGCACTTTGATAGGGCCGTATTTCTGACCTTCCGCAAGCATGGAACAAATTGATTCCTTTGATGATAAATCCATTTCAAGCGGAACAACATCAAATCCTGCTTGATTCATAATTTCCGCTGTTTTCACTGCATTTTCCAGCTTCTTATCCCCTACAATGATTTTCATACCATAACCCATTCTGCGAGCAATTGCCATACCAATCTGCCCTGCACCTACCCAGAGCATTACATTCTTTTTCATCATAAGGATTTCCCCATTTCATAGGCTTCTTTACATGCAGGTGTCTGTTCGATTTCACCCTTATGCCATGCACCTGTTCCATAGATGATGCCTGCTTCTTTGGTTCCTTCCAGACAGTCTTCTGTAAATCCACGGAATGCTTCCATGGTACGCGCCAGATTTGCTTTGTCTGTATCAGCTGCGGTCATGATGAAATAAAAGTCCTTGTTTGTGATTTCTGTGTATCTGGGAACGGTTCTGTCAATAAAGTTTTTCATTCTCCCGTTCATGGAATAAAAGTAAACAGGTGTTGCAAATACAATGACATCTGCTGTTACCATTTTATCCAAAATTTCTTTCATATCATCCTTCTGCACACAAAGATGTGTTTCATTACAAACACCACATCCGGTACAATAGCCAATATTCTTTTCTGCCAGAAAAACCTTTTCTACGTGATTGCCGCTTTCCTGTGCACCTTTTGCAAAGTAATCGCAAAGTGTATCAGAATTGCCATGTTTTCTCGGACTTGCTGAAATAATCAATACGTTTTTCATTTATCTGCATCCTCCCAAACTTCTTTTGCCATACGGAATGCTGCCCATGCCTTTGGCCATCCTGCATAAAAGGCAGCATGTGTCAAAATTTCTGCCATTTCTTCTGCTGTTACGCCGTGATTTTTTGCATTCTGTAAGTGGAATTTCAAAGAAGAATCCAGAATACCGCTTGCCATCAGTGCTGTTACCGTTACAATACTTCTATCTCTTGCAGATAACTGTTCTTCTCTGGACCACACCTGACCGAAAAGAACATCATCATTTAATTCCGCAAATTTAGGTGCGAATGCACCCAGTTCATCTCTGCCTGCTGTTACTTTTGCCATAATCTTTACACCTCTTCTTCCAATTTTGCATATGCTTCATCTGAAACAGGTTCACACCATTCGTTGCTGCAATTTTCCCCAGGCACTTCAATTGCCAGATGCTGGAACCAGGAATCTGCTGCTGCACCATGCCAATGTTTTACACCAGTTGGAATGTGTACAACGCTGCCCGGATGAAGTTTCACGGGTTTCTGACCCCATTCCTGATACCAACCTTCTCCGGCAGTTACCAGCAGCATCTGTCCGCCGCCTTTGTCTGCATGATGGATGTGCCAGTTATTGCGGCATCTCGGTTCAAATGTTACATTGCCTACCACTACCTGTTCCGTAGAAAGCATATTCAAATAGCTCTGACCAACAAAATATTTTGCGTATGCATCATTCGGTTCCCCTACGGGAAATACGCTCATTTCTTCTGGTTTCATGCTTCATTCCTCCTTATATCCATTTTTCAAAATCTTTTCTGGAACGGCTCACACTGCTGCCGTAAATTGCCAACCCTTTTTCCACTTTTGCATTGGGGCATAAGCGTTTGATGTCCTTTTCACTCCGTCCCATTCCACTTCCTTCATGTGTGCAGAAAGGTTTGATGGTTTTTCCGTTAAAATCAAAATGTTCCAAAAAGGTAAAGACAGCCATGGGCATGGTACTCCAGTAATTGGGGAAACCAAGATAAATGGTATCATAGGCATCAATGCTTTCAGGATATGCCTTTAATTCAGGACGGGCATCTCGTTTCTGGTCTTCCTGTGCCTGCGCGATACACTGATTGTAGCCTTTCGCATAAGGCTGCACCTGCTCAATCTTGAACAAATCCGCATCTGTCAATTCCTGCAGAATGCCTGCTGCCACTTCTGTATTTCCTACTGTCAAATTTCTCAGCATGCCGCTTACATAATTTTCATCAGCTCTTGAATAAAAAGCAATCAACTTTTTTCCCATCTTGTTCCCTCCTTGTTATTCAGTATATCATACTGTCTAACAAATGGGGTGCAGTTCAATTTTTGGATTCTGGCTATTTTTGTTTTGTAAATTAAAAAGGCTTGCCATCCGCAATGAACAGATGGCAAGCCACATCCTTTGGCTGCTTCAATAATTTTGAAGTATTTTAGGAACATCTCTTTTGCAATATTAACGTTCTTTTGTCATGTACAGTATGTCATTATTTTGGAGGTTATTTTGATCGACAGTTATTTGTGAGCATGCTGCTCTTTCAAAAACAATCTCAAAACCATTGCCACAGCCGCAAGAATGATAATCATCCAAAATGTACTGTTATACGCACCGCCGGATTTTTCAATCAGAACACTGGAAATCATTGGACCAATGATTGCTGCCGGTGCCAGAGAAAAGTTGGCAATACTGAAGTTAACAGCATAGTTTTTGGGTCCAAAGCGATCCAGAATTACAGTGGACGCCAATGTTGGTGTACCGCCATATCCAAGACCACTGAAGATCAGACCCAACAGGATGAATGGCGCAGCGTTAAAGAACGCACCTAATGTTAACAAAATACCTGCACAAAGCACGAAGCTTGTATTCAACAAGGTAGATTTCTTTTCTTTAAAACGGTCAAAGAATGCGCCATGAATAACACGTCCGATACCATTGAACAGAGAAACAATAAGCCCCAAAACAGCAGGAATGCCAAAGGAAACTGCAATTGTTGCTGCGCTGTTGATTACCAGAAGGCTGGCAGAATTCAACAGAATGGTCCAAACAACGAATATCCAGAAGGATTTTTCCCGGATCATTTCACTTGCTGTATAACCAAAGTCATCGGGCTTTTTCTGTTCAACTGTTTTTCCGGGTTCCACAGGAGGTGGTGTGATGAATATTGATCCAACAAACAAAACAACTGCAATGAGTATACCTAAGATTCTGAATGTTGGAAATAAGCCGATCTTTTCAATAACACTACCAACAGTGCCGCCTAATACAATACCGCCCAGACCAAAGCCCAGCAGCATGACACCAGATGCCAAGCCTGCTCTGTCTGCAAAGCTTTTGTTGACCGTACTGATAATGGCATTATATCCCATACCAACACCGCTGCCGCACAGGAACCCATAGAGGATATACAGAAGAATCAAGCTTGTAGCGGAATCTTCAGGATTAAGCATAGATACCCCGAAGAATCCAACAAAAAGCATAACTGCTGCAATCCGCAGAATATTTTGTGTGCTGATTTTTTTCGCAAGATTCCCTGCCACGAATGCACTCAGGCAAAAGAAAATCATGGAAATCGTAAATGTCATAGACAATTGTGAAACTGTCCAACTTTCATAGACACTTTTGAATGGAGCATTGAAAATAGACCATGCATAAAGCAAACCGAGGAACAATAACATGAACGTCCCCGCGATCAGCTTTATCCAACGATTTACACTTGCACCCATAGGTTTTCCTCCTATCGCTTGTTGGATCTCCGCCAAATCTTCTGTTCTTCAGCTGCTTTAATCAATTCATCACGGAAATCAGGATGGGCAATGGAGATGATAGCTTCGGCTCTCTGCCATGTTGCCAAGCCAGACAATTGTGCAACACCATATTCTGTTACCATTCTAGGTGCCTGTGTTCTAGGTGTTGTGATTACATCGCCTGCTGTAAATTTAGGCAGAATACGAGAATGCACTTCTCCCTGTTTGTCTTTGAATGTGGAAGACATTGCCAGGAATGCCTGTCCATGTTCAGCAGCATAAGCACCTGTTACGAAGTCCAGCTGTCCACCTGTACCACTGATATGTCTTGTGCCGGATGTTTCGGAGCAAACCTGACCATACAGGTCCATAGAAACACAACCGTTGATGGATACAAAATGGTCCAGCTGTCTGATGGTTTCAGGATTGTTTACGTATCTCATAGGTGCAGACATAATATCAATGTTGTGATCCAGGAATTCATACAGGTCTGTGGAACCATTACAGATGGAGAATACACCTTTACCGCGGTTCAGCAGTTTTTTCTTATTTGTGATTTTGCCAGCCTGATACAGTTTCAGGTAGCCATCACTCATCAGTTCTGTGTGCATACCCAGATCTTTCAGGTCGGAATCAGCAATCAGACCACCCAAAGCGTTGGGCATGCCGCCAATACCAATCTGCAGTGTGATACCATCATACAGGTAAGGGAAAATATTTCCCGCAATTTTTTTATCTATTTCAGAAGGTGCACCGCCGGGAGCAATACCCAGAGGTTTTGTGCTTTCTACAACGTAGTCAACTTCAGAAATATGGATATGGTCACATTCCATACCAAAAACAAAAGGCATATTGGGGTTTACTTCCAAAATGATATGATCAGCAGCGTCCAGCATTTCCTGCATACAGCAGTTTGTCAGACCGTAGCTGAAATAACCGTTTTTGTCCATGGGTGCTACGGTAATCATAGCCACGTTAACGGGTGCATAGCCTCTTGTATAGTAGGAACCGCAATTTCTGAAAAGCATAGGAGAATAGAAAGCTCTCCCCTGATCTACATATTTTCTGTCGATACCGGAGCAATGCCACAGGTTATAAGTAAATGCTTTCTGGTCAGGATCCTGTTCTACAACCTGAACAGGTTTCATGCTGATGGCATTTCTTACGTTGACATCTTCCAGTTCATCTCTGCGTGCTGCAAGGGCAGCGTCCAAATCTTCTGGGAAAGAGCAGGTCTGGCTGTAGTCTACCCAATCACCACTTTTAACAATTTTTACTGCTTCTTCAGCAGATACCAGTTTCTTTTTGTATTCTTCATATACATTCATAATTCAACACTCATTTCCTAGAAATTTTAGAAACAGCGAATCCCAGCGGTTGTATTGCTGAGATTCGCCTACTTTATTTACCTAGAGTCAGTATTTCCTGTTATACCAAATCCATACCTACTTTGATTGCTTTCAGGTTGTCTTCAACAAAAGCAGGTTTTACGTTTTCTCTTACGATTCTGTCCCAATCGATGTTGTCCAGTTTCATAGCCTTGATGATTGTGCCCAGCAGGATGATGTTCATAACTTTGCCGTTGCCCAGTTTCACTGCTTCTTCTGTTGCGTTTACAACAGTTACATCGTGGCATGCTTTTTTGATTTCATCAATGATGTCAGCTGCATAATCAGCTTTCCCCATAATAACGGGCATGGGCATCATTTCATGATCGTTGACAACAACTTTACCGTCTTTTTTCAGGTATTCCAGCCATCTCAGTGCTTCCATTTTTTCGAAAGACACGATCATGTCCGCGGAACCTTTTTCAATAACGGGAGACCAAACTTTATCACCATATCTAACCTGAGAAGAAACGCTACCGCCTCTCTGGCTCATGCCGTGGATTTCACTCATTTTTACGTCATAGCCTTCTTCCATCAGGCCCAATGTCAAAAGTTTAGAAGCAAGGATAGTACCCTGACCACCTACACCAACCAATAATACACTCTTTGTCATCTTATTTCTCCACCTTTCCGATTGCATTCTTAGGACAAATCTGCTGGCATACATCACAGCCTACGCACTGCAGAGGATCGATTTCTGCTTTCTTATCATCTCTGTTCAGGAACAAAGCAGGGCATCCGCTCTTCAAGCACATCTTACATCCGATACATTTGTCTTTGTCAACAATGTTCTTTGTTTTATATGCTTCAGGGAATTTTGCTTTATCTTCTTCGCTGAATTTCTTCAATACGCAAGGGTATTTTGTGATGATAACAGAAGGTTCGTCCAGAGAAAGTGCCCAATCCAAGGTTTCTCTTACCAGCTGCAGGTTGTTGGGGTTGATTGTTCTGATGTTTTTCGTGCCCAGAGATCTGCATACTGTTTCGATATCCAGTTCTGTTGCATCGCTGCCGTCAGCATGTTTACCTGTACCAGGGTTTTCCTGATGACCAGTCATACCTGTGATTCTGTTGTCCAGAATGATATTTACGGTCTTAGAACCATTGTAAATACATTCAACCAGGGAGTTCATACCTGTGTGGAAGAATGTGGAGTCGCCCAAAACAGATACAACTCTCATATCTTCGTGGAACATTTCGAATTTCTTAGCTGCGCCATGACCCATGGAGAAGCTTGCGCCCATACACAGGTTCAGGTCCATTGCATTGTAAGGATCTGCGTAACCCAGAGTATAACATCCGATGTCACCAGAAATCAATACATTCTTTTTCTTGCCCAGTTCATAGAACAGACCTCTGTGAGGGCAGCCTGCGCACAGTGCGGGTGGACGAGCTACTACTTTTGTTCTGTCGTAATCTACGCTGTCATATGTTTTGCCGAATACGCATTTTCTGATTACGTCAGGTGTCAGTTCGTCATATGCAGGGAATGTGTTTTTGCCTTTGGGATCGAAGCCAAGTCTCTGGATTTCTTCTTCCAAAATAGGATCATTTTCTTCGATTACATAGATAATATCCAGACCTGTGCAGAATTTTTTGATCAGGTCAGAAGGCAGAGGATATGTAAAACCAAGTTTCAGATAGTTTACATCATCACCGAAAACTTCTTTCGCATAGCAATAGCACATACCGGAAACAACAACGCCGACTTTTTTGCCATTGTCTTCGATTCTGTTCATAGGTGTTGTTTCAGAGAATTCTTTCAGTTTTACCAGTCTATCTTCCAGCAGGATTCTCTGTTTTTTTGCAATTGCGGGAGGATTCAGATGTTTTGCAATATTCTTTTCATATTTTTTTGCAGGAACTTCTACTCTTTCACCGCAGTCTACGATACCTTTGGAATGGCAAAGTCTTGTTGTCATTCTCATCAGGATAGGAGTATCCAGTTTTTCAGAAATTTCAAAAGCTTCTTTCATGAATGCTTTTGCTTCCTGAGAATCGGAGGGTTCCATCATAGCAAGTTTTGCTGCTTTTGCATAATGTCTGTTATCCTGTTCATTCTGAGAAGAATGCTGACCGGGTTCGTCAGCTGTAATAATAACCATACCGCCGTTTACGACCTGATATACAAAAGAGAACAGAGGGTCTGCCGCTACGTTCAAACCAACGTGTTTCATAGAAGCCATACTTCTTGCACCTGCGATAGATGCACCAACAGCTGCTTCCAGAGCTACTTTTTCGTTGGGTGCCCATTCAGAATACACTTCTTTGTAGCCGGACATGTTTTCCAGAATTTCTGTACTGGGAGTACCAGGGTAAGCTGATGCAAAATTCACGCCAGCTTCCCAAGCGCCTCTCACCAAAGCTTCGTTACCTGTCATTAATTTCTTCATACTTCAATTTCCTTCTTCCATTCCATAATAAATACACATTTTTATGCGTTGAATACTTCTTCAAAAATCGGCAGGGATTTTTCGATTGTTTCTTTTGCTACGCAGTAGCACAGTCTGAAATAACCTTCTACGCCGAAATCGTCGGAAGGAACGACCAACAGATTTTTCAGCTTACATTTTTCAGAGAAAGCTTTTCCATCGCCGCCGGGTGCTTTTACAAACAGATAGAACGCACCGTCAGGACTTGCACATTCATAACCGATTTTCTTCAGACCATTGTAAAGCAGTTTCCGGTTTACATCGTATGCTTCCAGGTCAGGTTTTTCATATGCACAGCGAGCAACTACACGCTGAATCAGTGTCGGAGGACAAACATGACCAATCACTCTGGATGCCCCTGCGATTGCAGCAAACATTTCTTTTGCATCTGTCATTTTTTCGGGAACATATACATAACCGATACGTTCGCCGGGCAGAGACAGAGATTTGGAATAAGAATAGCATACGAGTGTATCTTTGTAGATAGAAGGAATCCAAGGCACTTCTACACCATCATATACCAGTTCACGATAAGGTTCATCGGAAATCAGATATACAGGTCTACCAAGTTCTTCACTCTTCTTTGTCAGGATCGCTGCCACTTTTTCCAGTGTTTCTCTGCTGAATACAACGCCGGAGGGGTTGTTGGGAGAGTTAATGATCACTGCCTGTGTATGTTCATTGATCATTGCTTCTAATGTTTTCAGATCAATCTGGAAGTTTTCTGTATCGGCAGGTACATATACGAACTTGCTGCCGGTACTTTCAACAAAAGGACGATATTCAGGGAAGAACGGTGCAACTGCCAGAATTTCTGTATTGCTGTCGATATTCAGTGCTTTGCACACTGCAATCAGCGCAGGTGCTGCACCACAGGTGAAATACAGGTCTGCGCCATGAATTTCTGTTCCTGTACGTTCTGCCAGTTCTTTTGCAACCGCATCTCTTGCATCAGCAAAGCCAGGTGCGCTGCTATATCCATGAACCAGCAGACTATCTTCATTCTTGATAATATCAATTGCAGCTTCGTTTACAGCTGGAGGAGCAGGAATACTGGGATTGCCCAGAGAGAAATCGAAAACGTTTTCCTTACCCACTACTGCTGCCTGCTGCAAACCGTATTCAAACAATTCGCGAATACAGGATTTCGCACTACCAAGGCCATAAAAATACTGATTATACATATTTCAGCCTCCATTCTCTTTTGTTGCAGTTACTTTATCTTTTGCAGGTATTACACAAGGCTCATACCCACTTGAATTGCCTTCAGGTTATCTTCTACAAATGCAGGTTTCACATTTTCACTGACAATCTTATTCCAGTTGATATCTTCCAGACCCATGGCTTTGATGATGGTGCCAAGGAGGATGATATTCATTACTTTGCCATTGCCAAGTTTGACTGCTTCTTCTGTTGCGTTAACAACCGTAACGTCTTTGCAGTTATCCTGCATTTCTTTAATGATATCTGGAGAATAATCCGCCTTACCCATGATGACGGGCATCGGCATCATTTCGTGATTGTTGACAACAACTTTGCCATCTTTTTTCAGGTATTCCAGCCATCTCAGAGCTTCCATTTTTTCAAAAGATACGATCATATCCGCGGAGCCTTTTTCAATAACGGGAGACCAAACTTTTTCACCATATCTTACCTGAGAAGATACGCTGCCGCCCCTTTGGCTCATACCGTGGATCTCACTCATTTTTACATCATATCCCTCTTCCATCAGACCCAGTGTCAGGAGCTTAGAAGCAAGGATGGTACCCTGACCGCCTACGCCAACCAGCAAAATGTTTTTTGTTTTTTTATCACTCATCTTCTTAGCGCTCCTTTCCGATTGCCTGTTTCGGACATACCTGTTCACATACGCCGCAGCCTACACACTGCAGAGAATCGATACCAGCTTTTTTGGTTTCTCTGTCAATGTAAAGAGCGGGACAGCCTGTCTTCAGGCACAGCTTACAGCCAATACATTTATCTGTGTCTACAACGTCTTTGGTCTTGTATGCTGTAGGGAATTTCGCTTTATCGTCTTCGCTGAATTTCTTCAGAACGCAAGGCCATTTTGTGATGATTACAGAAGGTTCATCCAGACCAAGAGTCCAATCCAGTGTTTCTCTCATGAGTGTCAGATTGTTGGGGTCGATGGTTCTGATATTTTTTGCTCCCAATGCTCTACATATGGTTTCAATGTCGATTGCTGTTGCATCACTGCCATCTGCGTGTTTGCCGGAACCAGGGTTTTCCTGATGACCTGTCATACCAGTGATTCTGTTGTCGAGAATAACACTGACGGTCTTGGAATTGTTGTACAGACATTCTGTCAGGGAGTTGATACCTGTATGGAAGAATGTGGAGTCACCCATGACACCAACCACTCTCGTATCTTCGCCCTTCTGTTCGAAAGCTTTCGCAGCACCATGACCTATGGAGAAAGCTGCACCCATACATACGCAGGAATCAATTGCGTTGTAAGGTTCTGCAAAGCCCAGTGTATAACAGCCGATATCACCTGTTACCATGACATTCTTTCTCTTGCCCAGTTCATAGAAGAAACCTCTATGGGGACATCCTGCACACAGTGCGGGGGGTCTGGGAACAACTTTTGCTTTGTCATAATCAATGGTTTCAAATTCTTCGCCATGAACACATCTGCGAATTACATCGGATGTCAGTTCGTCATAAGCGGGGAATGTATTTTTGCCTTTTGGTTCAAAGCCAAGTCTCTGTACTTCTGCTTCGATCAGCGGATCATTTTCTTCGATTACATAGATCGTATCTAAACCTTTGCAGAATTCTGCGATTTTTTTCTGAGGCAGTGGATATGTAAAGCCCAATTTCAAATAGTTTACATCATCGCCAAAAACTTCTTTTGCAAAACAGTAACACATACCAGAAGTAATCACACCAACTTTGCTTCCATTGTCTTCCACAAAGTTCAGCGGTGTCTGTTCGGAGAATTCTTCTAACTTTTTCAGCCTTTCTGCCAGTTCCACTCTGCGTACCTTTGTATTGGCAGGAACCATTACATATTTCTTCGCATTTTTTTCATAAGGTTTTACAGGAGCTTTTTCCACTCTATCGACGCAGTCCACCAGACCTTTGGAATGACAAGCTCTTGTGGTCATTCTCATGAGTACCGGTGTATCAAAACGCTCAGAAATTTCGTAAGCTTCTTTCATGAAATCTCTTGCTTCTGCACTTGTTGCAGGTTCCATCATGGGAATCATTGCAGCTCGTGCATAATTTCTGTTGTCCTGTTCATTCTGAGAAGAATGCTGTCCAGGTTCATCGGCAGTTACAACAACCATACCGCCATTTACACCAGTATAAACAAATGTAAACAGAGGATCTGCAGCAACATTCAAGCCTACATGCTTCATTGCTGCTAAACTTCTTACACCTGCGATAGATGCACCGATGGCAGCTTCCATTGCTACCTTTTCGTTGGGTGCCCATTCGGAGTAAACTTCCTTCCGTGCAGACATATTTTCGATAATTTCTGTGGAAGGGGTGCCCGGATATGCGGAAGCAACTAATACGCCGGCTTCCCATGCGCCCTGCACCAGAGCTTCGTTACCTGTCATCAGTTTTTTCATAACTATCCTCCTTATCTGCTTTGGTTGTGTCATATGTCATGATGTACTTTTACATTTTTTGACGATGGAATGATTTTTCCTTACGCTTCACTTTGCTTACAGGGAATGAATTTACCGATGATACCGCCGATGACTGCAGGCAGAATCCATCCCAGAGAATATTCATGCAGTGGCAGATACTGAGTATATGTCAGAGGCAGACCAAAACCAGCCAGAACTTCAGACAAGCTGATTACGAATGCGAACAGTGTTGCCACTCTGATTACGTTGTCATTTTTGATATATTTCCCAAAGAACATCAATACGGACATTGTGATGAAGCAAGGGAAGATTACAGACAGAATAGGTGCTGCTACGCTGATGATTTTGTCGATACCAGCATTAGATACTACGAAGGAGAATACGGACATTACAATTACGACTGTTTTGTATTTGCATCTGCCGTTTGTCAGTTTTTCCAGTGTACCTGCAAAACCAGATGTCAGACCAATTGCAGTTGTCAAACATGCGAACAATACGATAACTGCCATCATGATAACGCCCCATGTGCCCAACAATTCTTCTGTGATTGCTACCAGCAGTGCTGCCTGGTTGTAATCTTCATAACTGCCAGAAGAAACAGTAGCGCCAAGGTGTGTCAAACCACCATAGATAACGAACAGCAAAATTCCGGCCAGCAGGGCTGCTCTTGCCAGCAGACGACCCTGTACATCTTTTGTTGCATAACCTTTTTCAGTTACTGCACCCATGATTGCTACGATGATCAAGCCAACGCCCAGAGGGTCCATTGTCTGATAACCATTGATGATACCTTCTTTGATTGTTACTACTGTAGATTCTTCTGCAATGGGACCAATGGGATCTACAATACCAAGAACAATCAGTACAAGTACACAAATTACAAGAATAGGTGTCAGATAATTACCTACGATATCAACGACCTTGGATGGACGAATTGTCAGGAAACAAACAATTGCAAAGAAGATAAAGCTGAAAACCCAAATGCTTAAGCTGGGAAACATCTGTGACCAGCCCATTTCAAATGTTGTTGCAGCAGTTCTGGGTACAGCCAAGCAAGGTGCAAGACAGGTAGCAATGATGATTGCTACAACGGTTGCCATCTTTTTCCCCAATCTGCTGGGAATACCAGTCATGGACAAATCGTTGCTTCGAATGGTAGCAAAAATTGCGATCATGGAAACACCGATATCGACAATGAAGAAGAAAAAGAATCCCAGGAACCATTCCGCGCCTGTCATTCTCCCCAAATAGGGCGGAAATATCAAGTTGCCTGCGCCAAAGAAAATCGCAAACATTGTTAAGCCAACCGCCATGATGTCTTTACCCTTAAGATTATTCATTACACATTCTCCCTTCCATACATTATTACAGTTATAAATCCGGTAACATTTCTAACTTTCTTTCCTCCTTCCTCTTTTTTTAAGTAGCATCGTAATCCAACCACTAATACGATGTTTTCTCCTCTTTTTTTGCACGATCCATATTTTCCGTTCAGATACAAGCAGTATCTAAATGATATAAAACCTTACGGAATTTACACGATATTACATAACTTTTTCACAAACACCCTGCACCTACCTTTTTTGTACTATCTCAAACTATGCACAGTGCACTTTTGACTATATAGTACATGATTTTATACAATCTGTCAATGTTTTTGTTGATATTTTTAAATTTGAGTCTAATTTTAATTTTTTTAGGTAATAACAGACAGAAAAAACGATATTTGCGCGCAAAAAAATAGGAATTCGGTTATTTTCATAAATATGACAACAACCTACATAGAATTATCCCATTTTTTTGGTTTTTTTGCAATAAAAACAAGCAAAATTTGCGTTCTATTTATAACTATTTTCCAAGTAACTCTACTAGGCATTGTGCACACTTTTATCGTGTTATATCTTATTCCCCTCCATAGAAGTAATATGATAAAAACTTTAGCCAAGCCATAACCCCCTATTTTACTTGAAAAATGAGCCGTATCCACTTCATTTTAGTCGAAAGTAATTCGCTAAATATTAAATTTACTTTTTACAAAAAGCGCTTTTGCTTGATTCCTTGATTCTCTAAAATAGAGAAATTTGTTCTTTTTCTTGTCTGATTTTCTGTATTCCATAATGTATGTACGAAAAATATTTCATGCATGATAGATTGTTCTGATTTTAAAAATATACAGGCATAAAAATAGAGGAATTACTGTAGTTTCTTCTGTTTTTCCACAATTTGTGGTATATTCATCTTGACGATTTTTCCTTTCCAGGTGTATACTTTTAATATAAATTTTATATTTATAGAAAAATTATCACACCTATAATATTACAGTTGTTATTTTATGTGAAAGAATGACAACTCTTTTTTTATAATGTATGATTATTGCGAAAATGATTACAGCATGAATAACACATAGATGGAGGATTTGTCTTATGACACTCAAACGAATTTCAATGAGAGATCAGGTGTATGAAATCATCAAAAACAGAATATTATCCAGAGAATATTCTTTGGGTGAGCCTATTAACATTGTGCATCTGTCAAAAGAACTTGGTATCAGCAACACCCCTATCCGAGAAGCCTTATCTCAATTGGAAACAGAGCGACTGATTACCATCAATTCCAATCAGAAATATCATGTCACAGATTTGAATGAGAAGCTGATCAATGATTTGTGCTCTGTTGTGCTCATTCATTTACTGGGTGCTTTTAAAGTTTGCCGTGATAACGGAAAAATGCCGATTTTGATTTCCAAACTTCGCAAAGCCTTTGAAAAACAGCAGGAAATGTATGACGCTTCCAACAGCAATGACTATGTTGCTGCATCAATGGATTTCGAATGGTCTTTCATCATTGCTGCTGATAATCCTATGCTGGAAAAAACATATGACGTTGTTATCACCTTACTGACTTTGTCTATAACGTATGACCAGATCTCCCATAGAGAACGGAATATCGAAGAACACAGAGAAATTCTGGAAGCAATCGAAGCAAATGATGTGTCAAAAGCAGAAGAACTTTTGAGCAAGCATTATAACAACCGTGCAGAACATATCATGTATCTTCATGATTGTGTTAAAAAATCAGACAAAGTATAAAATAACGAACAATAAAATCTACCCTCGTGTGGCTTCTTCACGAGAAAATAAAAAAAGCTGGAATCTTTGCAATGCTGAACTGCACCCCATTTGTTAGACAGTATGATATACTGAATAACAAGTGGGGTGATTTTTATGCCAAAAGGAGTACCAAATAAACGATATACACCAGAATTCAAGCAACTGGTGGTAGAAACGATGC
>NZ_JADCKK010000002.1:0-107173 GCF_014982935.1 Anaerotignum lactatifermentans
TAATAACCATCGAATCAAAGCAAAGTTAAAGGGCTTGCCACCTGCAATTTACAGACAACAAGCCCTTCTGGCTTCTTAAACAATTTTAATTTGAAAATATTGTCTAACTTTTTGGGTTCAGTTCAAAATACAAAGGATTCCGGCTATGATTTTTTATGAGGATTGTTCAATGATGTCCAGATTCTTACAGCATAGTCTGTAATGTTTTATCATAAGCCGCCGCAATGAAAGGCACGGAAATTTTCTTTTCTCTTGCCAGTCTGACAGCATTGCCCACAATCTGCTCCAATTCATTCTGGGGTACACCATCTTTGATGTCACGATAGAGGGAAGATGTGGAGTTCAGAGGCATTTCCGCAAATTCCTGCAGATACCGTTCCTGAATATCTTCCGGCAGATGTACCCCTGCCCCTTCCGCCAAGCGGTACAGATCGTCATAAGTCCCTTTCAGAAAAGCCATCCGCTGAGAATCTTCCAGAATACCACCGGAAGGACAATCATAATACAGGAAGGCACAGCTATTGCCGCAGATCATCATAAACTTTGCCCAGATGGGTTCCAGAATATCCGCTGTATAAATGGTAGGCAGTCCACCTGCCTGCATCATTGCTGCCAACTGTTCTGCTCTTTCGTTTTTCCGTCCGTCAGGGAAGCCAAAGCCTGCACGCAGCAGTGTACCCACATTGACAACTTTCCCCTTCTCTACAATTTTAGACAGGCAGTAAATGAAGCCATGGGCAATCTGACCTTTTCCCAATGCTTCCTGTGCCTGCTGGGCAGCCATAAAGCCATTCTGCAAAGGAATGACCAGTGTATCATCCCGGACGATACTTCTGTATCTGTCGCATACATCTTTCAAGGAATAGCTTTTGCATGCCAGTACCAGCACATCTACGGTACCGATTTCTGCCGGATCATCGCTGACCAAAGCGGGATGGATGACCTGATCTTCCAAAACTTCAGATTCCAGAATCCAGCCTCTTTTCAAAACATTTTCCTTTGTTTCCCCTCTTGCAATCAAAACAATTTCCGCGTTTTTATCTTTCGCAACGGCACCGGCTACGGTGGCACCAACGCCGCCTGCGCCCAAAATACCAATTCTCATATATTTCCCTTCTCTCTTTATTCACGAATCTGTCCATCACCATAAATGATATATTTTGTGGTAGTCAATTCTGTCAAACCCATAGGCCCACGGGCATGGAGTTTCTGGGTACTGATGCCGATTTCCGCACCAAAGCCGAACTGTCCGCCGTCTGTGAAGCGAGTGGAGGCATTCACATAAACTGCCGCTGCGTCCACTTCATTGAGGAACCGCTGGGCATTTGTATAGTTTTCTGTCACAATGGCTTCAGAATGACCTGTGGAATAACGGCGGATATGGTTGATGGCTTCATCCAAATCCTTCACCACTCTTGTGGAAATGATATAATCTTCGTATTCTGTTGCCCAGTCTTCTTCTGTAGCCGCTACGGCGCCGGGCACTCTGGCACAGGTGTCTTCATCCCCACGGATTTCCACCTGTTTTTCCTGCAACGCCTTACCAATCATAGGCAGGAAGGTATCTTTCAGACTTTCATGCACCAGCAGGCTTTCGCAGGCATTGCAAACGCCGGGACGCTGTGTTTTGGCATTGATAACAATGCGCACTGCTTTTTCCAAGTCAGCGCTTTCATCCACATAAACATGGCAGTTGCCCACACCTGTCTGAATGACAGGAACGGTACTGTTCTGCACAACATTCTGAATGAGTCCTGCGCCGCCTCTGGGAATGAGCAAATCCAGATATCCGTTCAGACGCATCATTTCGTTTGCGGTTTCCCGATTGGTGTCCTGTACAATCTGCACACATGCACCGGGCAGACCTTCTTCTTCCAATGCTTTCTGGAATACAGAAACTACTTTTTTGTTGGTGCCGATGGCTTCCTTACCGCCACGGAGAATAACTGCACTGCCGGCTTTCAGGCACAGACCGAAAGCGTCTGCTGTTACATTAGGGCGTGCTTCAAAAATGATGCCGATAACGCCCATGGGCACACGTTTTTGACCGATAATCAAACCATTATCCAATGTTTTCATGGACAGGACTTTGCCTACAGGATCGTCCAGAGATGCCACCTGTCTTAAGCCGTCTGCCATTTCCTGCAATCTCTTTTCTGTCAGTGTCAAACGGTCAATGAATGCGCCTTTGATGCCTGCTTCCACTGCCGCTTCCACGTCTGCTTTATTTGCTGCCAAAATCTCATCCTTTGCTGCCAGCAAAGCATCTGCCGCATGACAAAGGGCTTTATTTTTTCTGGGTGTGGGAAGCACAGAAAGAACCACTGCCGCTTCCTTTGCCTGTTTTCCCATTTCTGTCAACATACTCATAAATATAACTGCCTCCTTAATCAAAAAGCCGTTTCTTTCCATTATACTTGTATCCCATGGAAAAAAACAGCTTTTTTTCGATTCTCTATGAAATTCTTTGTACAATTGTTGCCACTACAAATACAGTGAAAAATCCTCCTGCCAGCGAGCATAAGAAACAAGGGAATTTCTTTCCTGCTGTCACTGTCCGCAATATGAGAAACCAGAAGCAGCCATAAAAACAGACAACCCCCACTGCCGACACAATGGCAACAAGGAAATATGGCAAAATACCCAGCCATACCAGCAGACCATAAGCCACTGCCGCCAAAAGCAGACCTATCTGCTCTCCTGTATTTTTATAAACAGGGTTTACATTTTCTTTGGCAGGAGAAAAATTGGCAGCCAGCAAAAACAAGCCTGGCAATCCATAGCCAGCCAACACCCCCGTCAACACACGAAGCAAATTGTTGCTCTGCCAGAATCCCAGATAACTGCCGACACCGTCAATGGCAATGGGCAGGAAAGACAGCGCTGCCAGCACCACACCAGATGGCGAAAACGGTCGATTTCCGTCTTTTCTTCCTGCCAGCCATAAGAATATCACACCCAGTATGATACCGCCTTCAATGGCTGTACAGCGGGCACAGAGGGGGCTTTGACAGCTCCCCCAGAAAAAACTGCGCTCTGCCATCTGGTGGCAGACAGCAGAGCCAAAAAAGTCAAATACATTCATGATTCTCAGAAGTTATAGGTAATAGTATAAGGTACCGCTGCCAGACCAGACAGACCACCGATGATGCAGCAGATCAGGCTCAGACCCAGCATAATGGCACTGATGATGGTAATCAGTTTACCAAACTTCTGATTATCTTCCACAGGGCTTTTCATCAGCGCAATACCAGCAATGAGACCTGCAATGGCACCAATGCCGCCTACCAAAATGATCAATACAATCACAATGACTTTCAGTGCAGGATGAATGCCTTCATTAACAGGCTTATATTCTGTATTGGTACCGCCGCTTGCCCATGTACCACTGCTGGTGTTTTCTGTACTTTCGAATTTCTGATAAGTGCCTTTGGCATCCTCTACCGTAAAAGAATCCACTTTTTCCGCAGGCTGCTCATCGGGCTGCGTTGTTTCGGGGCGGGTGTTTTCTTTTACACCGCAAATAGGGCAGCCCAAGCTTTCATCAATAATTTCTCTTCCGCATTTCGGGCAAAAACTCATATTTCATCTCTCCTTTTGATTCCTTTTCCAAAGCAAGTTCCTACATCTTCGCCAGCCAAAATCCGATGGATCACCGTGGGGTCTTCCCCATGGGCAATAGCCATGGCTGTCCCGGCTTTTTCACAGATTTTTGCCGCTTCCAGTTTTGTCTGCATGCCGCCGACACTGAAGGCAGAGCCTTTTCCGCTTGCCATCTTTTCGATTTCCGGCGTTACTTTTTCCACATAAGAAATCTTCTTCGCGTCTGCATGTTCTCTGGGATTTTTGTCATACAGGGCGTCAATATCTGTCAGCAATACCAGCAGATCAGCCCCCGTTACCTCCGCTACCATAGCAGAGAGGCGATCGTTATCGGAAAATTCAATTTCATATGTAGAAATGGTGTCATTGGCATTGACAATGGGAATGATACCCATTTCAAACAATGTTTCAAATGTATTATGGGTATTGGTATATCTTTCTTCCGTACCCATTTCCTCCTTTGTCAGCAAAATCTGGGCAACGGTCTGATTATACCGGTCAAAAAAGTTATGATAGATCTGCATCAGCATTGCCTGACCAACTGCTGCCGCCGCCTGTTTTTCCCGGGTAACAGTGGGACGGGAAGGCATTGACATACGCACAGCGCCTACACCAATGGCACCGCTGGTGACCAGTGCCACATCCATACCGCGATTGCGCAGGTCTGTCAGAACCCATGCCAGTTCTTCGATCCGTTTCAAATTCAATCTGCCATTGGGATAGGTAATGGTTGCGGTACCTACCTTAATGACGATTCTCTTACAGTTTTTCAGCGTTTGACGCATATGCAATAACCCCCTCCTTCACTTCCATATTGTGAGTATACACTATTTTCCTTTTGGAAAAAAGCAATTTTTCCAATCTCAATAAAATTGTAACATTGTTGAAAGAAACCATAAAAAAACAGAGAGACTTCCCTTTAGGGGGAAATCTCTCCATTTCATCAGGCAAAGCCTGTTTTTATTTCATTTTGAAATCCTGTGAAACCTGATTACTGGTTAGCCAGTCTTTTGTAGTTTTCCAGTCTTTCTTTTGCGTTCTTTTCGGACTGTTCGAACAGTTCTTCCGCTACTTCGGGGAATGTTCTCTGCAGTGCGCTGTAACGAACTTCGCTCAGCAGGAAGTCTCTGAAGCTTGCTGTAGGTTCTTTAGAATCCAGAGTGAAGGGGTTCTTGCCTTCTTCTTTCAGAGTAGGGTTGAATCTGTACATATGCCAGTAACCTGCTTCAACTGCACGTTTGATTTCGTTCTGAGCGCCGCTCATGCCGCCTTTCAGACCGTGGTTGATACAAGGAGCGTAAGCGATGATCAGGGAAGGACCATGGTAGCTTTCAGCTTCCAGCAGAGCTTTTACCAGCTGGTTCTTGTCTGCGCCCATTGCAACCTGTGCAACGTAAACGTAGCCATAGCTCATAGCCATCATACCCAGGTCTTTTTTCTTAACTCTCTTACCGGAAGCAGCGAACTGAGCAACTGCACCAGCAGGAGTAGCTTTGGAAGCCTGACCGCCTGTGTTGGAGTAAACTTCTGTATCGAATACCAGAACGTTTACATCTTCGCCGGAAGCCAGTACGTGGTCCAGACCGCCGTAACCGATATCGTAAGCCCAGCCGTCACCACCGAAGATCCACTGAGATTTTTTAACCAGCTGATCTTTGTTTTCCAGTACGTAGGAAACGATGTTCTTAGCTTCTGCATCTGTGCCAGCATAGCCTTCCAGTGCAGCTACCAGAGCGTCGGATGCTTCTCTGGATTTTTCACCATCGAACATTGTGTCAACCCAAGCATCAACAACACCTGCAACGGAAGCGTCGATTGCTTTCAGGTTTTCCAGTTTATCTTTCAGACCGTTTCTCATCTGTTTAACAGCGGAAGCCATACCCAGACCATATTCTGCGTTGTCTTCGAACAGGGAGTTAGCCCAAGCGGGACCACGGCCGTCTTTGTTTGTTGTGTAAGGCATAGAAGGTGCGGAACCACCCCAGATGGAGGAGCAGCCTGTTGCGTTTGCAACGTACATTCTATCACCAAACAGCTGTGTTACCAGTTTTGCGTAAGGTGTTTCGCCACAGCCTGCGCATGCGCCGGAGAATTCCAGCAGAGGCTGTTCGAACTGAGAACCTTTTACGGAACCTTTGCCCATAGGGTTAGCTTTAGGAGCAACTTCGTCGATTGCGTAATCCCAGTTAGCAACTTCAGCTTCCTGTGTAGCCAGAGGTTTCATAACCAGAGCTTTGTTAGGAGCAGGGCATACTACTGCACAGCTACCGCAGCCCAGGCAGTCCAGAGCGGAAACCTGCATTCTGTATTTCAGACCAGCAAATGCAGCGCCGCCTTTAGCGTCTACTGCTTTGAATGCAGCAGGAGCTTTTGCAGCTTCTTCTTCTGTCAGCAGTACAGGACGGATTGCTGCGTGAGGACATACATAAGAGCACTGGTTACACTGGATACAGTTTTCAGCGTTCCATTCGGGTACGTCAACAGCAACACCACGTTTTTCGTAAGCAGCTGTACCGCAAGGGAATGTACCGTCTTCTCTACCGGAGAATGCGGATACGGGCAGTTTGTCGCCTTCCTGTGCGTTCATAGGAGCTACAACTTTATCAACGAATTCTGTGGATTTTCTAGCAGCTGCAACTTCTGCATCTTCTGCAGTTGCCCAGGAAGCAGGGATTTCAACTTTCACTGCACCGTCTACACCACGATCAACAGCAGCGTAGTTCATGTTCAGGATTGTGTCACCTTTCTTACCATAGGATTTTGTGATAGCAGCTTTCATGTATTCTACAGCCTGGTCAATGGGGATGATGTTTGCCAGTTTGAAGAATGCAGCCTGCAGTACAGTGTTGATTCTGTTGCCCAGACCGATTTCTTTCGCGATTTCTGTACCATTGATGATGTAGAAGTTTGCTTTCTTAGCAGCCAGCTGTCTTTTCAGTTTCGCGGGCAGGTGCTGTTCCAGTTCTTCTACTGTCCAGGTTGTGTTCAGCAGGAATGTACCGCCTTCGTTCAGTTCTGTAACCATGTCGTACAGGTGAACGTATTCCTGTTTATGACAAGCAACGAAGTCTGCTGTCTTAACCAGGTATGTGGAGCGGATAGGTTTGTGACCGAAACGCAGGTGGCTCTGTGTGATACCGCCGGACTTTTTGGAGTCGTAGCTGAAGTAAGCCTGTGCGTACATGTCTGTATGGTCACCGATGATTTTGATGGAGTTTTTGTTAGCACCAACAGTACCGTCAGCGCCCAGACCCCAGAATTTGCAGCTGATTGTGCCGTCATCACCTGTAACGTTAACTTCTTCGCCAACTTCCAGAGAGTGGTTGGTTACGTCGTCCACGATACCGATTGTGAAGTGGTTTTTGGGTTTGTCCAGAGACAGGTTAGCATATACAGCGATGAACTGTGCAGGTGTAACGTCTTTGGAACCCAGACCATAACGACCGCCAACAACAACAGGAGCGTTTTCTACTTCGAACATTGCTGTGCAAACGTCCATGTACAGAGGTTCGCCCTGTGCGCCGGGTTCTTTTGTTCTATCCAGAACAGCGATTTTCTTAACTGTTTTAGGGATAGCTTCCAGCAGTTTTTCAGCTACGAAAGGTCTGAACAGGTGAACTTTAACCAGACCAACTTTTTCGCCTTTAGCTGCCAGGTAGTCGATTGTTTCTTCAATAGCTTCACAAGCGGAGCCCATAGCGATGATGATTCTTTCAGCATCGGGAGCACCATAGTAGTTGAACAGTTTGTAATCTCTGCCTGTGATTCTGTTGATTTCACCCATGTATTCTTCTACTACTGCAGGCAGAGCATCATAGAATTTGTTTGCTGCTTCACGAGCCTGGAAGTAGATGTCAGGGTTCTGAGCTGTACCTCTGATAACGGGATGTTCAGGGTTCAGCGCATTTCTCTTGAATGCGTTAACTGCATCCATGTCGATGATTTTAGCCAGTTCATCATAGTCGATGCATTCGATTTTCTGGATTTCGTGAGATGTACGGAAACCATCAAAGAAATGCAGGAAAGGAACACGGCCTTTGATTGCGGACAGATGTGCTACGCAAGCCAGATCCATAACTTCCTGTACGCTGTTGGAAACCAGCAGAGCGAAACCTGTCTGACGACAAGCCATAACGTCGGAGTGGTCACCAAAGATAGACAGAGCGTGAGCTGCCAGCGCACGAGCTGTTACATGGAATACTGCGGGAAGCAGTTCACCGGAGATTTTGTACATGTTGGGGATCATCAGCAGCAGACCCTGAGATGCTGTATAAGTTGTTGTCAGAGCGCCAGCTGCCAGGGAACCGTGTACAGTACCGGAAGCACCTGCTTCAGACTGCATTTCTACTACTTTAACAGTCTGACCGAAAAGGTTTTTCTTGCCATTTGCTGCCCAATCGTCTGTTTTTTCAGCCATTGGGGAGGAAGGTGTGATGGGGAAAATACCAGCTACTTCTGTAAACGCATAGGAAGCGTATGCAGCAGCTTCGTTACCGTCCATCGTTTTCATTACTTTAGACATTTTTTGTTCTCCTCCTTATTTTGTAAATCTTCTGTATTTTACAAAACTTTGCTTTCGGGAAACCCCTAGGTCTGCACGGAAAACCGTGCATGCCGTGCTGCCTGCCCGGAAAGAGTATATTTATGACAAAAGCCTTGTCATACAACAGTCTTCTTTTGCCTGACCGCAGCACTGCTTCAAGTTCCTGTTTATTATACAATCAAATTCTTATGATTTCAACCGCAAAATGGAAATAAAACCGTTATGTTTCTAACAAAAGACCCTTTGTGCGAATTGACGGTGCCTATCATGTATAAAAAAATATTTTTATGCAATTTACATTCCTTTTCACGATGTATCTGCAAAAATACCGCGCTTATATGTCAGACAAACATCTTTTTCTTAGCAATATTTTGTACTGAAATTCATACACAATTACCAAGATTGATACGAAAATATCAAAGACGCAAAAAATATATTGTATACACAAAAACACCCCTATGATAGTTTCATAGAGGTGTTTTGAAACATCTATTTATGCAATTAAAAACTTGTATTTATCCTTCCAAACACTCTGTGCCATTTCCGCAGGTACGGAAACTGCCTGATATGTGCCGGTTTCTTCATCATTGGACAGCAAAATCCATTCTTTGTCCGCAGAAATATAGTAATTTTCAGGATCTACATCTTCTGCATAGACATGAAGCTCTGTTTCGATATCACGGCTGGCTGTCAAATCCAAAATATTGACATACTTCTGTTCCTGCAGGTCAACGTTGACACCCTGACTAGACAGTTTGCCGTCTACATCCACTTCCCAATAGAAGGAAAGGAATTCTGCACCGATATATCCCTTCACAAAACCAAGACGTACATGATCGGGTTTGGGCATATCCGCAGTTTCTTCTGCCGCTTCTGCCTGTTCGGCATTTGCCTCTGTTTCTGTATTGGCTTCTGCTTCCGCTGCTGTTCCTTCTTCAGCCTGTGCTTCCGCTTGTTCTTCTCCAGACTGTTCCACCGCTTCAGCTTCTTCTGCCGCTTCTTCTGCTTCTTCCGCAGGAACTACGTTGGGGAAGGATGCCAGCTGTTCCAGTGCAAAGGATTCAAAGGCATCATTCAGACTTTTTTCATAACTGATATCATTCAAACCAACTACAACAGGAATTTCCGCAGAGTAATTCCGCTCTCCGTCTACGCCTTCCAGCATACGTCCTGCAATAACCGGTTTGGTATTATCGCCTGTTTTGATGGTTACCAGCTGCTGGCTGCTGTCCCAGATGACTTCTGTAGCAAAATACTCAGAAAACACATCAGAAGATACATACAGACTGCCATTGATGGCTTCCACTTCCCGATCCAACGTGATTTCATAACCGTTCAGCTCCGCATCTCTGCTGCCGCGGTTCAAAAGCAGTTTCTTACCATAAAAAGAAATCTCTGTGGCTTTTTTCTCGCGATTCCAGGAAACACTGCCGCCCAGACCTTCCACCACGTTTCTGACAGGCAGAAGCAGCACTTCATCATCATCGTAATAAATCGGCATATTTTCCATATCTGCCAATGTTGTAGTATCCCCTGCCTGCGGCGGCTGAGGCTTCTGATCAGCGACCTCCATTTCCACTTCCTGCTGTCTTGTCAGGTACATGGAAAGGGACAGTGCGCCACCCACCAGGGCTGCCGCTGCCACAACAATGACCGTTAATTTTTTCCATCCCATATTTTTCCCTCTTTCTTTGGGTTTTTCCCGTGCATCATACCACAATGACAGGAAAAAATCAACAAAACCGTTGAAAAATTAGTATAATTGACAGATTTTTTAAGAATTTCCAGAATATGATTCCCAAACAGACATAAAAAAGCCCGCATGACTGATGCATGCAGGCTTTGTTTTCTACCTTATGCAGAAAGTTCTACAGCCAGATTTCTGCGAAGGAATACACGATTGAACCAGTTCGGTTCTTCCCCATCGGAAAGAACGATATCATCTGTCTGGGCATTCCAGGAAATGTCTGTTTCTGTTGCCCCAGCCAAATCTCTCAGCTTGTAATATGTTTTGCCTTCGTAAATACAATAGGAAATTTCTGTTGTTTTTCCTTCATATGTAATCTGTGTTGTTCCCATAGCATGAATCGTATCTGCAGGCTGTACAGGCTGAGAAAGCGTTTTGCCCAACTGCGCAAACACTTTGCCGGCATCGTCTGCCGTCAGATAATAAGTGCCGCCGCCATAAAAAGCGTCCACAGCAAAACTGCTTCTGGGGCTTTTGACATTGATGCTTTCCATTCTGGCATTGTCTGGTAGGACTTTATGCCAAGGGTTTGCTGGATCAGGGTCTGTAGGGTCCCATCCTCTCAGTTTTGTATCATTGACATCCAGTTTCTGAGGCTGTTCCGGCTGGATGGGCAAAGGATCGTTGTTCTTTACCATACGGATGGTGGTACCCGCAGGGCAGTTGTCATAAATCCATTTTGCGTTTTCCACTGTCAGACGCACACAGCCCATGGAGGCAGATGTACCAAGTTTGTTGTACTCCAAGTATTCCAGAGAGCCTTTATCGTACATGGTATAATAAGGTACAGAATGAAACAGGATACTGCCAGTGATACGTGTGGCATACTGTCCGTAAACATTGCCGAACAGGGCACGCCATACATATTTATCTGTGGTACGGAATGTACCTGAGGGTGTGGCAGGACCTACGGAGCAGACAAATGCTCTGTCAGGCACCGTATACTTCCCAGCGGCATCCTTTTTATAAACAGTGACCACATTCTGTGTCAGATTGACTTCTACCTCATACGGATATTCTGCTGCCTGCGCCATCTGCGGTACGCCCATAAACAGAAAAAACGCCATAAACAGCAATGATAACTTCTTTCTCATGTAAATCCCCCTTTTTTCGCACAAAATGATTCAAAAAAACGCAGAAGAACAGCGACTTCCACTTAAGAAAACATTGTTTTTTTATTTGATTGATTTCTTAAGGGGAAGTGCGACGGCTATCTTCATAAGAAAACATACGAAATAAAATCTAAGTTAGAATCAGAAAGCCGAAATCCGCAGTATCATCAGGATTTCGGCTTTCTTTGTTTGCTTATGATGATGTCCCTAATCTTCTGCGCAGCTTTTTTGGAACATCCCTTTGCCGCTTCCTGCGGCAAAATCTGTTTTGTTCTCAGAATGGAGATGAGGGGAGTCGAACCCCTGTCCGAAAACCCATCTGTAAGAACTTCTCCCATCACAGTCAGTCTTTTATTATTCCCTCAGACCATCGCCGAATGACAGGCTATGTTCCTCGGTAGCTTCATGAATCTTTTTCCGCCGCAAAGCTTAAGCGAAAAAGTGCCCCGCCAAGTCGATGCCAAGCTCCCCGGCGGCAGGAATCCGGGGGTTGACAGCTGCCGCAATTAGGCAGCGTATGCTAATTTATTGTTGTCGTTTCTTTTTAGAAAAGTTTCCGGCTTGATGACGCAGTTCACCGGGCTGCGGATGGCTATCCCTACTTTCAAGACTCCCGTCGAAACCATTACATCCCCGTGTGTCTTATAAAGTAAGATTACGAATCTTAAACTCTTTTTCCGCCTGACGACGCATATCATTTTTGGCAATGGTCTCACGCTTGTCATAAAGTTTTTTACCTTTTGCCAGCGCGATATCCACTTTCACCAGACTGCGGTCGAAGTAGACCTTCAAAGGTACCACCGTATATCCGGCAGCCTGTACCTGTGCGGCAATCTTGCGGATTTCGTTTTTGTGCAGCAGCAAACGTCTGGTACGCAGAGGGTCTTTGTTGAAAATATTCCCCTGTTCGTAAGGACTGATATGCATGTTCATAATGAAAGCCTGCCCGTTTTCAATACGGATGAAGCTTTCCTTCAGACTGCATTTGCCTGCCCGCAGACTTTTCACTTCTGTGCCAACGAGAGAAATGCCTGCCTGATACACGTCTTCGATGAAATAATCATGATATGCTTTTTTATTCTGTGCGATCAGCTTTGTGCCGTTTCCCTTTGCCATTGGCTCACTTCCGTTCTGTCTGCTTTGTGCGTTTTCTTCTGCATGATAGATTATATCACAGATTCCAGAAAAATCAAATGACGTTTCTGTTACAAATTTCAAAAGAAATATGACAGCTTTCGCATATTTCAAACAACTGTTTCTTCCATTATATTCTACCAGAGAAACACCTTCCATACAGGAATAATCTCCGGCAAAAGCTGAAATCATCGATTCCAGCTTTTGACAGATAATCATTTAAAATTCAAAGGCTTCTTCTGCAAATACAAAATCAATGGTTCCCAATTCCTTGGATACCTTTGCCACAGTCACCTGCACGGCATCTCCAAGGCGATAAATCTTACCGCCTCTCTTACCGACTACCTGCATGTTTCTGTCGTCAAATTCATAGTAATCATCATCCAGCTGATTCAGGGCAACCATGCCTTCTACAGTGTTTGCCAGTTCCACATAAATGCCCCAGTTGGTTACGCCAGAGATGATGCCTTCATAAGTTTCACCAATTTTATCCAGCATAAATTCCACTTTCTTCAGTGCATCTGTGTCCCGTTCGGCGTCCTCTGCCACGCGTTCCCGTTTGGAGCAGTGCTGGGCAATGTCCGGCATTTTCTTCCGATAGGACTGTTCCCGTTTGCCGCTCATTTCTCCAGCCAGTGTGAGTTTGATGAGGCGGTGAATTTCCAAGTCTGGATAACGACGGATGGGGGAAGTAAAGTGGCAGTAATATTTTGCTGCCAGACCAAAATGTCCCTGATTGTCCGCTGTATATCTTGCCTGCATCATGCTGCGCAGCACCATACGAGTAATGATGCGTTCTTCCGGCTTGCCTTCCGCTTTTGCCAGTACTCGCTGGATTTCTCTGGGATGGATTTCCCCATCTTTTTTCTTCACACGATAGCCAAAGCCACGGATGAACTGTTCCATCTTTTCTGTTTTTTCTTCATCCGGTTCCTGATGGGAACGGAACACAAAGGGGATTTCCTGCCAGAAGAAGTTTTCCGCAACAGTTTCGTTGCAGACCAACATAAATTCCTCAATGAGGTTTGTGGCAATATTCCGGTCATAGGGCTTGATGTCAATGGGTTTGCCCTGCTCGTCCAGAATGATCTTGGATTCCGGCAGGTCAAAGTTTACAGAACCACGTTTTTTCCGTTTTGCCACCAGAATTTCTCTCAGTTCGTTCATTTCTTCCAGCATGGGAACGATTTCTGCATATTTTTCCAAAAGCTCCGGTGTCTTGTCCTCCAGAATTTCCCTTACGGCTGTATATGTCATACGGTAGTCAGAATAAATCACAGAATTGACTACCCGATGGTTCACCACATACCCTCTGTGGTCGATTTCCATGATGCAGCTCAGTGCAAGACGATCTTCGTGGGGATTCAGGGAACAAATGCCATTGCTCAGCTTATGGGGCAACATGGGAATCACCCGATCTACCAGATACACACTGGTACCTCTTCCGTAAGCTTCCTTATCCAGAGCGGTATTCTCCTGCACATAATGGGAAACGTCCGCAATATGCACGCCCAGTTCATAATTGCCATTATCCAGTTTTGTCAGGGAAACAGCGTCGTCCAAGTCTTTGGAATCTTCCCCATCAATGGTGATGGTCAGCACATTACGCAGGTCTTCTCTGCCCATCATCTCTTTTTCATTGATTTCCAGTTCCACATTTTCGATTTCCTGATACACTTCCTCAGGGAATTCCACAGGCAGTTCATATCTGCGAATCACAGAAAGGATATCCACACCGGGATCGTTGATATGTCCCAGAATCTCAATGATCTTTCCTTCCGGATTCCGTCTGTCCTCACCGTAATCTGTGATTTCTACCACAACTTTATGCCCTGTCACAGCACCCATGCTGTTTTCTCTGGAAATAAAAATATCTTTTGCTACCTTCTTATCGTCTGCTGTAACAAAGCCAAAGCCTTTCACCTGCTCATACAGCCCCACCAGACGGGTCATGCCTCTTTCCAGCACACGGATGATGGTGCCTTCCGCTTTTCTGCCGCTGCCGCCGCCACCGGTCACTTTATACAAGACGCGGTCTTTCTGCATAGCACCGTTGGTTTCTGATGCGGGAATGAAAATATCTGCGCCGCCTTCATCCGGTGTTACAAAGCCAAAGCCTTTTGCATGGCTGATGAATATTCCCGTTGCCATCTGCAATGTTTCCGGCACAGCCAGCTTTCCTCTTTTTGTTTCAAATATTTTTCCTTCATCAATGAGTTCTGCGATGATTTGTTCAAAATATGTCCGATCTTCTTCCGGCACACCCAACAGCACACGCATGTCTTTCCGCTTCATGGGCACATATGCCGGACTTTTCATACATTCCAGAATGCGTTCTTTTCTTTCCTGTAATTGTTCTTTCTCCATAGTTCCTCCTTTTCTCCTTTCTTTCTACAAAAAAAGGGACGCATTTCTGCATCCCTCATTCGTTCTTATCCAATCAGATTGATTACCAGTGCCAGAATCATGAACAGAGCGCCGCCGATTTTTGTATATCTTTCCAAAGCGCCTTCCATAGAACTGCCTTTATTTTTGCTCCAGTATGTGTCGCCGCTGCCGCCGCCGCCAATTGCGCCCAGACCAGCAGAACGTTTGGACTGTAACAGAATGATTACACACAGTAATACAGATAAAATAACCAATACCACTGATAATACTAAACTAAGTGTTGCCATGTGTCAAAACCTCCCAATATTATTTGTAATGGTCATAAAAAACCATTCTCATTTTCAAACAGTAAAGGTATTGTATCATACTCACGCTCTGCCTGCAAGTCTTTTTCCAAAAAAGTCAGGCTTTCTAAGGCATTTTAAGAAAAATATCATTTTTCCGACAAACAAAAAACGGAAAAGATTTTTCTCCAATCCTTTCCGTTTCTTTCCGAAAAACAAACCCATGTATTTTGCTTATGCACGAACATACTTCGACAGATCTGCAAAAGGAATCTCGCCATAAGTCCAGCCGCTTTCTTTCAATTGTCCATGTGTCAGCGCGCCCACTTTTCCGTGGGTATTGGTATTGAGCAGCACCTCAAATACCAAATTGGCTGGAATCAGTGTTTTCCAATAAGATAAAATCTGTTCCTTTTTTTCCTTTTCTTTCAGTTCCAGTACAATGGTCAACCGATAAGCCCCATAATCCAGCTTTGCCTGATAATTTCCTGCACCACAAAACGTATCCAGCCATTCCTGCATCATGAAAAATGTATATGGTCTTCTGCTGTTCCAGTAGGAAAGCGCCCTTTCCCGCAAAATTTCTGTATCTTCCGTTTCCGAAACAGATAAGCCCATCATGGCTGCCCTGCGCAAAAGCCCTTTTCGTGTGGCTGTCAAAATCCATTGATCCTGCTCCATCTCCTGCTTTGCCTTTGCTTCTTCCTCCAGAATGTCTCCTTCGATTTCTCCTAACTTCTGAAATTCCACATATTCTGCCACAAAGTCAGGCAAATACTGCAAATATCTCTGTGCTGTCATGCCACCACCTCAAATTCTCCCAAAACAGGAATCTCATCCGCCTCCATCTGCAAATTGCTCCCCTGTCCATTGATGGTGCAGTTCTGCACATCAAGCACCCCTGTTGCCGCAAGAGCTGCCGATTCCAGATAGCTGATTCTTACAATGAGATACTCCGATTCCGCCCATGCTTTCCGCAGTTCCAGCAGATATGCTTCGATTCTTTCCTGTATCTCCCGCTTGCCGCTTTCCGTATCCGCACCTGCCTGCCAAGTAATCTCCATGGAAACATTGCATTTCACCTCTGTCACACCCGCCACTGTTACACGGTGTCCGATGGGCGCCATGCCATATCCTTCTCCCCGCTTCTCCGGGTCGATTTCTTTCTGCAAAGCCTCCAGTTCCATTTCCGTAGGTGCTTTCCATCCTTGGTCGATAATCACCAGCTTTACGGTACCACCGCCCTGCCATACAGGATAGACTTTCACGCCGCCCACATTCTGCAAAGCCCCAACTTTCAGCTTGTAGTCCGCAACATTTCCCCCAAAAGCGTCAGCTGAAAAACTGTCCATATACCGTTTTCGCAGCATATCGTCACTTTCTGCATCCTCGCCGTCTGTTCGCAGCTCTGTCAGCTTTGCCTCTGCCAGCCCTTCCAGATGGTTCACCGGCAGCAGTGTCCCCAGATAACTGTTGCCATCCTCTCCGGCTGTTTCGCATTCCAGCACCACTCTGCCGTTTTCTTCCATGAGAACCTGATAGTAATAGGGCTCCAGATAAAACCGTTCTCCCTGTTTCAGAGGATAAGCTTCTCCTTCTGCATCCACAAAGCTTCCGTAAAAAGTCGCCTTTGTTGCCTCTTTGCGAATCACGCCACGCTCTGCACATCGTCTGGTCAGATCATCCCCCGTTGCCGTATCCGCAAAGGTTCTGTCCTCCAGCATAGTCAGGTCTGCGTAAAAAGCCGCTGTTTCTGCCGCATTAGGTCCCATAGCATCGAAGATCAGACTCCCCTGCCGCCTATCCCTTTTGTCCTGGGTCATTGCCAGCTTTCTTTCCATCAATTCTTCATAGCTTTCGTACATTCAGATTTCCACCGTCCTTTCTGCCTCCAAATCCCCCCATATGGTCTGTACCCGAAAAGCCGCCGTTACACTACCCTTCTCTGTTTCAAAAGAAAAATCTGTTACCGTTTCGATACGGTCATCCGTAAGAAGCGCTTCCGTGATTCTTCTTTGCAGCTCTGGAATCACAAAACTGACTGCTTTTCCAAAAAGGTCTTCCAGTTCCACACCATAATTCCAGTCATAAATGACATATTTGTACCGTTCCGTCTGCAATATCTTGTAAACAGCCTGCTTCACCGCGTCCATGCCGTCCAAAGCCCCGCGAACTTCCTTTTTTTCTGCCGCCATACGGTATGTCATGGAAGGCATATGCTCTGATGTATCCAGTATCAATATTTCCGTTCCTGTAGGAATCATTGACCTCCTCCTTTCACCCTGTCCAGCACAATGTACTGCTGTCCGCCCGCTGCCTTTGCCAGCAGCACTTTTTCTCCTGCCTGCAAAGCCTTGCCCCGAATCATGCGATAAAAAGACCATCGGTCTCCTTCCGTATCTGTCCATGTGCGAATCTGCCCCAATTCCTCATGTTCCGTCACATTTCGGCTCAAAAGCAAAAACCTTTCTGCCAGCAAAGGACCATTTTCAATCTGAATGGAAAGGGGTGCCGCCGATACAATAGTTCCTGTGCAGAAATCCGCCAAACTGCCTCTGTCTACTGCCTCCAAAGCAATTTCTTTCAATAACTCGATCATTTCTCAACCCCCTCTTGCCTTTCTCACACCGGAAAGATGGGCTTCCCGTAGTTTTGTCGTCAACGCCTCCATGACCTGATTCACATCAGCACTTTCTCGTACCTGCCCAATGGAAATAGAAATCTGCTGCGTTCCTTCAGAAGTATTTTCTTTTTTCTGCCATTGCCGCAGCAGCCGCAGGATTTCTCCTTCTGTACCATCTGCCGCAAAAATTGGCGAAAGCAAGGTTTCTCCCATTTTCTCCATCCCTGTTCCAGCCATTTCTTCTGGCATTTTCATAGGTCTTTCTGTCTGTGCCATCCAAAAACTTTCTTCTGCTTTCCCAAACCTACTTTCCTGTATTCTCTTTCCAATGACTTCCATATTGGCAGCAATCTTCTTTTTTCTTTCCTCTATAAAAGAAATGTTTTCCCTTGCATTTTGTCCTTTTTCCAAAATGGTCATCAAATTTCTTTGAGAAACAGCCTTTTCCAAGGCATCCACTGTCGTTTTCCCATTCTCTGCCGAAAACTCTCTTCTAGGCAAAAACTTAATGATTTCTTTCATTACTTCATCATGTTTCGTTTCTTTTTCCTGAAAAGTACCAGCCTCCTCCGGCATCTTCAACCCCTTTTCCTCTGCTTCGTTCCAGACATCCATCCACATTTTCAGAAAAGATACTATTTCCATAACCTTACCCCCTTTCCGCCTCCTGCATTTTTTCTATTTCCAAATCAATGACAGCACAGTAAAACATCCGCTCTGCCAAATCCATCTGCACCCATTCCTTTGGACGCACCCCATATTTTCGGAGGGCATAACTGGCATAATCTGCCTCGTCAATGCCCTCCCGTATCAGTTTTTTGCCGTTTCTCTCCGTTCTGCCTTTCGCTTCTGAAATCCGTTCAGTGCCATAACTGCCTTTTGCAGCCGCAGATATTCTGCTGGTGTCAGCATTTTTTGCAGTACCTCCGCACTGCTTTTTGCCCCATAGCTTTCCCATAACTTTCTGTCCTGTAAGTCAGGAAAAACCACTGCCGCCGCACAGAGATTTTCTTCTGTTTCTCTCTCCATTTTTCGCAGTTCCGCTTCTCTTACCGCCCGAATTTCCCAAAGCAGCTCCCCATCTCCAAATCTATCAGACACCATGATTCTTTCATTGGACGGCAGATAGCAGTTCTCCTGAAAAAAACATTCCAGCTCTCTCATGTTACTCCTCCACTCTCATTTCCAACTTCATTTTGTGTTCCCCATCTTTGAAAATATGGGTGGACTTCTCAATGAGGCTCATTTTCGCAATGCCAATCTCCGCCAGATCTGGAATTTCCAAATATACTGACTGTCCTGCTGTCAAAAACAAATCCCCATTGATGTTCTCCACTGTCAACTCCTTCACCACACGGCATTTTTCCTGCAAAACGCTTTCAGCCATTTCCTTCAGCTGAGCTTCTGTTAAGGTAAAGGGCACATGGGCGTAATACTGCAATTTTCCCCATGTTCCCACCTTCTCCGCATTTTCTGCCTGAAACGCCAGATGTTCTGTTTCCTTTCGTCCAGCTTGATAGAGCTTCACCGCATTGCAGGTATCTTTGCTGATGTCCGTCCGATACCAGTAATCACTGATACCTCCGTCACAGCGAAGCACCCCATTTGTCACCAACTCCTGCCGTTCCCGTAACATCAGCCTGCCGCCACCATCAAAGAAAAAATATTCCTTTCCCGTTGCTTTTTCCGCCAAGTCCAAAGCCGACTGAATCATATCCAGCAGCGTCTGCCCTTCCTCAATCCGCTGGGGAATCTTCCATCCCGTATCCGTCATGGTTCCCACTGGCAGCCCAGCCCCTGCGGCAATCATTTTTGCCACTTCCGTTGCTGTCTTGTCCCAGTACACATAGGTATCCTTGTTTTTCGCCAGATAAAAGAGCATGTCATAAGCCGTCACCGCAATGATCTGGGCTGAAGTTCTCTCCTTCGTCATAACCCAGCCCGCAAACCGCAGCAGCCCGTCCACATAAAACTGCACCTTGTCCCCTTCCACAAAGTTCAAAATACCATCGCGTACCACCGAAAACCGCAGACAGCCCGCTTCCATGCGAATACTCTGGACAAGTTCCACACCTTCCAATGTCACCGGCGTGGCATCATATACCGTACCATTATGGGCAATCAAAATCCGAAATTCCATTCCTTCGCCCCCTTACAGCTTAATGACCTGTCCTGGATAGATCAAAGAAGGATTGCTGATGCCGTTTTTCTTTGCCAGTTCTCCAAATTTCGATCCATCCCCCAGTTCCTTCTTTGCAATATTCCAAAGGTTATCTCCTTTTTTCACCACATAAGTTTTCGCCATTTCCTTGGCAGGACGCTGAGCAGGCTGTTTTTCCAGTGTATTTCCGCCGCTTGCGGGTCTGTAAGCAATACTCTGCATTTTCCGGTATTCCTTCAGGGAAATTTCCACCCAAAAATCCCCCTGTTCGCCGCCCTGTTCCACAATGGTGTATTCCTCCAGACCCATTTCCACATTGCTGCAAAAAATCTGACTGCCATCCGCCAGCCTGCGGAAAATGATGAGCTGTACAGGCTTTTGGGCTTTTTTGTAATCTTTCAGCCGTTCCAGAAAATAAGACGGCTCTCGAAATCCTTCTTCCACCTGCACAAAATGATACTGCCTGCCGGGAAACAACGCCCGAAACCGCACTTCTTCCAGTCCGGCGTTTTTCAGCAAATTTGCCTGCCCCATCTGTAAAATCTGTACTGTCTCATTGCAGTTTCCTACTTTCGTCTGCACCTGTGACGGCGTCACGGGGAACAAAAACTGTGTTTCCCCCTGTTTCAAATAAAATCGGTACAATCTCGTCCCCCCTTACTGATTCACCGCTTCCACGGCATCCTGCAAAGCGGCAAATTCCCCAGCCGTCAGCATTTTTTCCAGCAGATTTTCCGCCCCCATAACGCCATAGCTGTCCTGCAAATCCGCCCCTTTCAGGTCAGGAAATACCACAGAAGCCGCCAGCACCATGCTTTCATATCTTTTCGGATTTTCGCCGCTTTTCTTCCAGATTTCCGCGTTTTCCGCCTGAGAAATACCGCAAATTTTCCATAACATCTCTTTTCCATCCAGCTGAAACCTTGGTGCAATGGAGCACTCCGTTTCTCGAAAAGCCTTTGCATTTTCTTTGTAAAACGCTTCCTGCATACTTCTCCTCCTTTTTATCCCTGCCGCCCGCCCATTTTCTTACAGTTCGTCAAAAGCATCCAGCAGATCCGCATCCCCAAAGGTAAATGTCATATCTTCCTCCAAAGCAAACTGATCCACATCCAGCTTCCCGATGACCATTTCATCAATGTTCACATCTTTGAGCAGCACTGTCTGTTTTCCTGTTTCCCCCGTAGGATCTTCGTTTGTCAGCATCAGTTCAAAGTATGTGTCCACGCCATTTTTCATATAATCCAGCATCACCTTGCGGAACAGACTGGAAACATAATACACCGTCATTTTTCCAGTGCCTTCCCAGCCGCCGCTTTTGTGCTGTTTCCCTGTCAGCCCCAGAATGGGAATTTCCGTTCTGGTTTTCTTTACGATAGCTGTCACGTTTTTCACCTGCATCAATTCGTGACGCTCTCCGTCAATTCTGGCGTAACAAGTGCCCAAGGCACCGTTTACCGTATCTTTTGCCCGTAAATATGCCATACTTCTCCTCCTTTTACACAACTTCCACTCTCATGTACAGTTTTTCCATGGCGTCGGTGGGCTGTACGCTTTCATATACCACCACATCCTGTTTTTCCACGCCCTGCTGCACCGTAATGTCCTCCGCCGTAAAGTTTTCGATTGCCTCCAGCTGCAACAGCTGTTCATGGTAGGCAATGATTTCCGCTTTCAGCAGATTTCTGCCGTCAGCGTTGTTGCTGCGCTTACCCAGATAATACTGGCTGAAAATCCTTGCCACATCATTGGCAATGCTGTCCAGCACCCTTACCACACGGTTAGAGGAAAAATCACTGTTTTTGTTGCTTTCAAAAGAAGTGAAACAGTTGATGTCACGCAGTACACGCACCTCGCCGCCGTCATCGTAAAACAGGAATTTCCCTGCCTGAATCCCCTTGATGAAATTGCTTTTGGTGTCTTTTGCATCCACTTCATATTCCCCGTCATACTTGCGGTTGGTCAGACTTTCGTTGACAGCCGCGCCAGCTTCCATGCCCGCTGTCCAGCAAACCAGTTCTTTCGATGTGCCCACAGAAATGATGCCCTCGTAATCCGCTTGAGGATAATCATAAAGCACTGTCACAAACTTCACGCCTTCTTCATCTCTCAGACGTTTTGTAAAGCTCACAAACAGCTTTTTCGTCACCTCGTCTGTACCATTATACGCCAGCACATTGAAATCTTCTTTTTCCGCCGCCGCCAGAAAATCTGTGTATCCGCTGCCGGAAACCTCCTCTGTGGTACCGCCAGTCAAAGGGGTTGCCGCTGTAGGTGTCAGTGCACCGGTACCGTTGAATTTCACAAACTTGTTTTCTTCCAGACTGTCAATGTCTGCCACGGTCTGTACATCCACCTGTTCCATTTCCATATAGGTAGCCACGTCAAACATGCCTTCTTCGTCCACGTTTTCCGCCACCACCACACGCAGGTCATTGCCTCTCAAACCGCCATATTTCGCTGTCACTGTCAGTTCTCCGATTTTTGCCGTTGCCGCTGTCCCGCTGTTAATGCGATAAATCTTCGCTGTTTTCGCCCCACAGAACAGCTCTCGCATATCCTTCATTTTGTCATGGCTGTATCCAAAACCAAATACCTCCATGGCCTTTGTCTGGAAATCTGCCGCTTCCACAGCCATCATTTCCTGAGGACCCCAGTCCAGTTCCATACCCATGCAGACCACGCCTCTTTCGCCCATAACGCCCATGGCTCTTGGTCTGGATACAAAATTGATGTACGCCCCCGGCAATACCTTGTTCTGCACCAAAAAGGTGCCGCCGCCTAATGCCATATTACTTCTCCTCCTTTACTTTCCCCTGCAAATATGCCTCTGCCGCCTTTGCGGCTTCTTCCTTTGTATACCTTTTTCCATCCTCCAGCACTGCTTCCAGCAAATCCCTGCCATACCCCAGTGTTTTGCTTTCCAAAAGCTGCGCCTTTTCAAACTTCGTTTTCTTCATATCCAATCACCTTTTCCCCGTTGTATTCCAGCCGCTCCATAAGGGCTTCCTGCTGTTCCACAATGATCTGCCAGCCATAGGTAACAAAAAAATCCACGCCGTCCTCTGTCATGGTATGGGACATACTCCTTGCCCCAAATCGCTCCGCACTGCCCACCAGCCAAAGCACCTCATACAACCCATCTGCCACTGCAGCCGCCGTTTCCTTTTTGTCTTTTTCTTCTGCCCCTGTGTAGCGCACTTTCAGCTTTGCCTCCACTTCCCTGCGCCTGCCAAGCAGTCTTTTCTGATTAGTTTCTTCCACCGTCACAGAAAAACAGGGTACTTTCGCCTTTTGTGGCACACGCTCTCCATACACAGAAATGGAAAATCCTTCTTTTAACGTCTGTATCACTGCCCGTTTCAGCAGTGTCATCATATCTTTTCTTTCCATCACGCATCCACCCCCCCTTAAAAGGGACACTTCCGTGTCAATACCGTTTCTTTGTGGGTGCTGTAAGAAAGGGTTTCTCCCGTGGTAAAAAAGATGACCTCCCTGCCATCTGGCTTTGTCACTTCCACCTGACTGCCTGCCGCAATGTGATTTTCCGTAGGATATAACAATACCCCTTCCCATTGCCCATAAGCCAGCAGCCCCTCAATATCACTGCCGTCCCCTTCTTCCACCAGCCTGCAAGTCATTTCTTTCCCCTGCACAGCGCTGAAACGGGTCTCCCCCCAAGACGTTTCTTCTTCTGTAAATTCCGTCACACGGCACTTGTCCGTAAAATAGCTTTCCACAGCCCTTTTCGCCGCCTGCCAGCTTCCTGCCATGGTATCCCCCCTTTTCTCACCACTGCATCTTTCGAAAACGGTTCAGTTCCTCCTGATAATGTAGCAAAAATGCCCCTGCCGTATCTGCTCCGTCTGCAAATGTCACAGAAACCTTTCCTTCTGTAATTTCCTTGATGCCGCCTTCCTGCAAACCGCCTTTGTCATAGATTTCCAATCCGATACAAACACAAACGTGTTCCAATTCCGCTGGAACTTCTTCCAGATTGCAGTAAGCCTGCACCATTTCCATACTTCTCTCTGCCGCAAAGGCAAGGGCGGCATCTTCCGCCCCCACCTGCCGCAGTTCTGCCATTTTTGCCAAAATCGCTTCTTTCATGGCTCCACCGCCTTTATTCGGCGCTGTTTACGCTGACCAGCACACCTTCCATGCCGTTGTCTGTGATCCACAGATCATGGTATTTTCTGTAGTCGATTTTCCACGCGTTTGCGTTCTGGTTTGTCATGGGGTCAAAAATACGTGTCACATCGGTTTTAGAAACAGCAATGGGTGCCTGTCTCACGGCAATGATCCAGTTGATGTCTTTTGCATCTGCCGCCGCCACAAAACCGCCTGTTTCCTTACTTTCGGAAACGCCGTCGTAAAAATCATATTTTGTTTTGAATCTGGCAGAAGGCACACGAATGATAGGACAACCATCAATTTCCTTCACCTTCAGTGTCATGTTGCCCTGGGTAAATTCACCGCTTTCAATGACGTTGTTGCCGCCCTTCGCCAAATCCAGCATACCAGCCACCTTCGCGGACATAGTCACAACGATTTCTGCGCCATCCCCCACCAGATCACGAATTTCTGTCATATCATTCAGCAGTGTTTCCAGAATGGTATCTGCCGCTGGTGTGTAATCTTTTTTCTTACCTTTTGTTTCTGCCAGCTGGGCAATGGTGCTGTAACGATAAGCGTCAATTTCAGGAATAACTTTTGTTCTCTGGAATTCCCCCATGACATTGCCTGCCACTGCCGCAAAATTAGTTTCGTCCACATCCATGGCGTCCACCTGGAAAGCACGACCTCTGTCCTGTGTCAGTTTCTTTGTTTCGTAGTTGACAGTCACACTGCCTGTGGCAAAGCCTTTGTCCCTGTCATAATTTCCCAAACCGCTCAGCTCCATTTTGGGAATCTTCACTTCTGCGCCGCCGCTGTACTGCACCTGTCCGGCGTTGTCCTCCATCCAGCCGCTGGTAGCACATTCCACCATCTGACTGTCCAGTTCCTGCATAAATACTGCTGCATATTCCATTGTGTTGATGCTCATATTCTCTCCCCCTTATCTTCTCAGCGCTTTTCTGAATGTCTGCGCAATCTCGTTTTCCTTTGTTGTTTTCTTTTTGGTATAAGCCGCCTGAAAACCTGTGCCTTTTGTCTTTTCCTCTTTTTCATTGAACAGATAAGGCGCTTCGGCTTTCACCGCTTCCAGATCCAGCCCTTCCAGTTCCCCTTTTTCGTTCATTGTCACTTCATCTGCGTCAATGAGTGCCAGAATGGCTTTGGCATTCTTGCCGCCGGCTTCCAAAATGGCTTTTTCCATAGCCGCGATTTTTTTCGCGTTCTGCAGGGCTTCTTCTGCCAGTGTTTTTTCTCTTTCCAGTGCCGCACTTTTTTCTGTCAGCAGTCTGTTTCTTTCTTCCAGCGCCAGCAAAAACTGTTCCACCTTTTCCGCTGTTTCCGGGCTCTGAATCCCCAATCTCTGCATCAATTCCTGTGTCATGTTGTTTCCTCCTTCTTGCTTCTTTCTCTCTTCAACTGTTCCATCTCACTGTTCACATCCTCCACAAAAGGATGTTTGCCCAGCAGTGTCTTTTCACTGACAAGTCCTTGGGACTCTCGAATCATCTGTACGGTCTCCAGATCATCCGTAATGCCGCTGGTGTTCAGCTGTACCTGAATTTTCCGCCAGTCCCTTTGCCCGCCATCTCTGCGGTTCCAGTCCTCTGTAGCAAATCGCAGCACTTCTTTCACCGCCCTGCGAATCTCCGGCATAACGCCGTTGATTTTCAAATAAAACATGGCATACTGAAACTGCAACGCCACACCACTGGGTGCCTTTCCCCAGTCCTCACTGTCCGTATCAACACCCATGCCAAAATGAAAAATATCCTTCCGCAGCATCTTCATCCAGCTCATGCGGCTTTCCACAGGCAGTTCCACCTGCTTTGCCTCCACATGTCCGCTGCTATCGCTGATCTGCACTGCCTTGTTGATCTGCAATTTCTTCGCCATAGCGCCTGCCGCTTCGCCGCCATAGCCTTGAATGACCCAGTATAAATCCACCAAGTCCAGCAGATTGTTGGTTCCTTCGCTGCTCAGCAAATCGTAAGCATCCACCAGCCCTTTGATGAGCTCCAAATCCGTGGTTTCCTCGCCGTTATTCTGCAAAGGAATAAAAGGCAGCCGCCCCCAGTTGTGTGCAATCCGTTCTACTTCCTCGCCGTTTTCCTCTTTTGTCACCAGCCAGTGAGGCACCTGTTTTTTCTGTAAAAATTCCCCCTGACTGTTTTCAGAAAAATAGGTCACATCGTCTTTTGTCCACCATTCCACCTGCCTGCGGAGATGTTCTTTCCCATCCTCCAGCACTTTGATGTCGTAGTATCGAATAACGTCGGTCATTTCCTCCTGATGTACCGCGTCATAGCAAACAATCAGTTCTTCCGCCGGCACAATACAGGTGCAGAACTCCCCATCCTCGTTGTAATACACATGGAGATATTCCACCCCTTTGTTTGCCGCGCCCACTACCCAGCGATGCAGCAGCCGATTGAACCCCGCATCACAAAATGCCGCCAGTTCTCCTTCGTATTCACTTTTTCCCTCACCTTTCACCATGATGGTAGGCTCTCTCCCCACCAAGTACGCCGCTTTCTGGGCTACCAGCGTATGATGAAAAGGATTTACATTGTGGTGATTGCTGCGATTGGGATTAAAAAATGGTTTCAATTCCTCTGCGCCATTTTTCGTTTCTGAAATGGTTGTCCTGCGAAAATCCTTTCGTAAAATATCATGGTCGCAGCGGTAATATCTCTCTCCCTCCCGCATTTTTCGTTTCTGTTCGCTCTGGCTGTCCTCCCGCAGAATCTCCTGTAAAATCCTGCTTTGACTGAGCCTGCCTTCCGCCGTCAGTCTGGCTTTGAGCAAATCCATTTCCGATAAATACATGCTTTCTCCTTTCTGCCAAAATGCTTCTATCAAAAACCGCCTGCTCTCCTTTTTCAATTCCTTTCTCAAATTTCAACAGACGATTTCTCCCTGAAAAACCCTTTGGCAAAATTTCTTTTTCTCTTCTACCTCTAAAATTCCCCTTCCTATGCCGCCCTATCTGCTCACATTTCCAACATCCTCTTATCTTTACCAAATCCGCACCGGTCGCATATCTCTTTCCCGACTGTACCTTACCGCATCTATGGCATGATTGTTTCTGTCTGGGAAATAAGCCTTCCAGCCCCCATTCCCATCGCTTTCCAGCTCATATTCCGTAAATTCCTTTGCCGTCATAGGACACCGCTTCGGGTCAATGACAATTTCCTCCAAATCCTGTAACCACTTCATGCCATAAACCACACTGTCAGGACCTTTTTTCGCTCCCATGGCAGATATGCCGTATTCCTGCAATTCGGCAATAGATTTCGGCTCGGCGCTGTCGCAAACCACCAACTCATTTCCTTTGTTTTCTTTCTGGATCTCTGCCGCCAGCAGTCGATTGCTCATGCCAACCTTATGCAATTCAAAGAAAATATACAGCCGCCGTCTGGTACTGTCGTAATGGTTCACAGTATAGTGCAAGGGGTCTACGGCATATCCCCAGTCCAAGCCCCTTGCCACATGGTCAAAGGTTCTGATTTCTTCTTCTGTGATTTGCCGTAAAACGATATTGTGGAATACCTCGCCACCGCATCCCACGGCTTCCCCCAGATATTCATGTCGGTAGCTTTCGTTGTGCCGCTTTTCCATATAAGCCGCTTCCAGAAAAAACTGCTCTCCCAGCCATTCCTTGGGCATGGTCTGATAGGTGCTGTGATGTACCAGCTTGTCCTCTCGTTCTTCCGCCGCTTCCCCATTAACCCAGCTTTGGAGGCTTCTGGGCGGATTAAAGGAGTAAAACACCACAAAATCCTCTCCACCTCGCATCAGGCTCTGGTTAATGGTGCGAATTTCCCCCATTCCTGAAAACTCATCCACTTCCTCGTACCAGATGTATTTCACATATCCTTCCCGAAACTTGGCAGACTTGATTTTTCTGGGCTTGTCTGCCCCTTTGAAAATGATTTTTTGTCCGGTCTTTTTGTAAACCATTTCCATAGGGGACAGCTTGCTTTCCCATTGATCTTCCACCCCCAGACTGCGGATCGCCCACCAGAGCTGTTCAAAAACGCTGTCCTTTAGGTTTACCGCCACCTTTCGCAGCACCACGGCGTGGGCTTTCGGGTCAGCCATCATCCCCAATATGATTTCCAGCGAAACAAAAGAAGATTTTCCACTGCCCCTGCCGCCTTTTAGCCAGTAATGCACATGCCTGTGGGCTGCAATGTCCCGATGCACCTCGTAAAACGCCGGTCCAATGAGAGAAGAAAGGAATATTTTTTTCTCTTTCACCCTTCTTCCCTCCCAATGTCATCGATGATGATGACTCGGCTGTTTTCCGTTTCCTCTTTCGCAAAAGCCCCGTTCCGCCTGCCCAGCAGTTCCGCCGCACGCATACGGGTCTTAATGTCCGTTTCTTCACTGCCCCGCATGGTTTCCGTCAGAAAAGCCAGTATCTCATCCCCCGGTGCAATTTTCCCTTCCTGTTTTTTCTGACTGGAAGGTATCACTTCCTTTTCCATTTCTGCCAGAAAAGCCCGAATTTTCTCTTTTTGCAATAGCTGTTTTCCGTAACTTCCGCTTGCATATCCCGCCGCTTTTGCCGCTTCTGCCGCTGTCATGCCCCCTGCATATGCCCTGCAAAAGTCTTTTTCCTTCTCACTCAATGTTTCATGGGACATCTCCTCCCTCCTTTGCTTCTTTTGTCGGCCGCAAACAAATCCTATCACACCAAAACTCTCAAAAAGTCCCAACTTCCTATCTGTTAATTTTTTTCACGTTTATCACAAAAAAATCCGTCCGATTCCAACTTATCCGCCAATTCCGTCAATATCCTGTCATGAATGCGGAAACAAGTAGACCGCCCCATATTCAGCTTCAAAGCAATGTAATCATATCCATATCCCTTTTGATACCGTAAAAACAGCAGCTCCTGTTCCTCCTTAGACAACAGTGCCACCATACCATCAATTTTTCTTTTTTCTGTGAGTTTTCGTTCAATTTCCTCCTGCAAAACAGCAATGTTGTGGTCATAGGCTTCCTCAATTAGAGAAAATCCCTTTTCCATGCTCCTGCTTTTCACCTCTGCCGCCAACCCTTCACATTCTGCTTTCAGCCGCAGAATTTTGCGGATTTCTTCTTGTTTCCTTCCGCATTGGTCTAAACTTGCTCCCCATTCCAAAAGCATCCGCTTCACCTTTCCTCTGGTGCTTTCGGCTTCTTTCTGCAAATACGCATGCATTTTGGATACATCTTCCTTCTTCCCCATAAACACCCAGCTTTCGTTAATTATTTTCACATAAACTGTAGAAAATCGTGATGCTTCTGCTTTATTTTCTGTAAATCACTATATTTTATCGACAATTCTCGACAAAATCCTGCAATAGTATTCACATTACGAAAAGTAACAATGTTTTTAATCACGATTTGACTATGTTTTTATCATCATATCACGAACATCTGTTCATGTCAACTTTTTTCACAAATTCCGTTGTCTTTTTTTCTTTCTTCTGTTATACTGAACGAAAATATATAGGAGGTTTTGTATATGTTTCAAAAAGTGAAATTCAAAGAACAGTTGCAAAAACTCATAGGCAATTCCACCACCACCGAATTTTCTGAGCGTACAGGCTTTAACCGCACATATCTGTCCAAATACCTGAACCTGCGTCTGGATCGTCCTCCTTCTCCTGATCTGCTTCGTGCCATTGCCGGTCCCGAGGTATCTTATGAAGAATTGATGGTATCCTGTGGTTATCTGCCAGCGGAAAGCTTCTCTTTGCGTCATTCTGTGCGGATTCCCATTTTGGGTGCCGTTCATGCGGGCATGCCAGCCCTTGCCGTGGAAAACATCGAAGGCTATGAAACCGTAGACGCTTCGGAAGTTTCAGCCTGCCATGAATATTTCTATCTTCGCGTCCAAGGTGACAGTATGATCAATGCCCGCATCTATCCCAATGACCTTGTTTTTGTCCGCAAACAGGATGATGTGGAATCCGGCGACATTGCCGTTGTCATCATCGACAACGAAACAGCCACCCTCAAACGTGTGCTGAAAAAAGATGGTCTGCTGATCCTGCAAGCAGAAAATCCCGCATATGCGCCCATGGTTTTTACGCCTGCTGAACTTCCCTGCCTGCACATCATCGGTAAGGTGCTCCATGTAAAATTCAAGCTGTAATTTGTCTATTTCCAAAGGCACAAAAAACCAGAAATTCAATTCTTTTCTGAATTTCTGGTTTTTCTCGTGTTTTTTTCACATTTTATGGAATCAGCAATTCCTGTCCGCATACAATATGATTGGGATTATCCAGTCCATTGGCATTCATGATTTTTTCTACACCATTTCCATCACCATAGTATTTCTGGCTGATGCTGCCTAATGTTTCCCCGGCTTCCACAACGTGTATCCGTCCTTCTGTTTTCTGAGTTTCTTCCGGTTCTTCTGTTTCTTCTTCTGCCGCCGCAGTCATGCGCGGTGCAAAAGCCGCCTGTACTTTCACATCCTCCACATTCTCCGCCAGTACCGTATAAGAATCCTGTACCATGGCCATTTTCGTTTCCAGATCTTCCAGCCTGTTCAAATTGCTGAATAGCCCATATCCCAGACAAAGACAAATCACGCATAAGATGCAGCTTACACTGGTCAGCATGGTATACTTGCTCCGTTGTGCCGCTTCCGCCTCTTTTGCCCGTCGCTGCAATACCCGCCGGATTTCCTGTGCCGCGTCAATACGTTCTTCTGGTGTGGGACGCCGCCTTCTCCGTGGACCTTCCTGTGATTTTATTTCTTCTTTTTCCATCTTTGCCTGTTCTTCATTCTCTGATTTTTCTTCTGGATTTTTCGCCTCTTTGGGCTTCACCACACTGTGATCCAACATGTATTCCTGCATTTCTTCATTCTTTTCGTAGTAAACAAAATACCCTTTTGCCTGCTGTAATACGTCCGCTTCTTCGTTGTATATGTAGAAAGTATCCAGCTTGTCCACAGGGTCTACCACAAAAAGCACCTGCCATGGCTCTTGAAAATATAACTTGTGAAACGCCTCATCCTTAGACATGAGAAAGGCGCCAAATCCCGGCTGACAATGTACCCAGCCCACCAGCGTCATCCCCTGGAAATACTTGTCCATCTGACTGCCCACATATTCCCATGTTGCCGCGCTGAATGTCAGTGTACCATTTTCCTCTGTGGCATCTTTCCCCTGAATGGCACCGCAGATCATGAGAATTTCTTCTCCGTCTATCTCAATCTGCCTGCCTACCAGTGCCGCTACCTTTTCCGTACAGCTGTGACTTTTGCCATATTGATATAAGTATGTATACACATAATCCTCTACATAGATTTTCCGTCTATGGTCAACGGCGCCCATCTGCTTTACTTTTGTGGGAAATGTAAAGGGCTTTTCATCGGAATGATATCCGTATAGATTGCTGTCCCCATCGAAATAATACCGCATCTTTTTTCCTCCTTGGTTTTGCTATGTCATTTCTTTATGAAATATAACACCTTTTCCCTGCAAAACCTGTCAAAGGCTGTCGCACCCTCTTTTTTTCCTACCGCATTTCTCTGCAAAAATAGACATTTTTCCCACAAAAAAAGCTGGAATCCTTCGTATTTCAAGAACTCCAGCTATCTGCATTTTCTTACATCAACGGCGCCAGCAATTTCAATGCTTTGCCGCAAATTTTCTGTATTATATTTCCTTTTCTGTAATCTGCCATGGTCACTTCCTGACATTCTGCCAATGTATGTTCAAAATCCTTTTCGATTTCTTCAATGACTGGCAGATTAAATAAAAAGGCACCGCATTCAAAATGCAGATACAAACTGCGGTAATCCAGATTAATGGTTCCCACAACGGCTTTTCTGCCGTCGCTGGAAAATACCTTTGCGTGCACAAATCCCGGCGTATATTCAAAAATCCGTACTCCAGCTTTCAATAACTGAGGATAATGGGTCTTTGCCAAAGCAAAAGGCATTTTTTTATCTGGAATATGCGGCAAAATCAACTTCACGTCCACACCTCTTTTTGCCGCGTAACATAATGCCGTTTCCATTTCATGGTCGATAATAAGATATGGCGTCATAATATGTACATAGTCCTCCGCCCGGTTGATGATGTCCATATAAACCGTTTCCCCAATGAGTTCCCGGTCAAAAGGACTGTCCCCAAAAGGCAGAATAAAGCCGCTGTCATCCTGTATGCCGCAATTTTCTTTCTGTAAATACTTACCGAAATCTTCGCATTTTTCCGTAACATTCCACATCTGCAAAAACATCTGTGTCAGCCCTTCCACCCCATCGCCTTCCAGCATGATGGCTGTATCTTTCCAGTGCCCAAAGGGAGCACGACGGTTGATGTACTCATCCCCAATATTCACGCCTCCGGTAAATCCCACTTTTCCGTCAATGACCAGTATTTTTCGGTGATCGCGGTTGTTATAATGGGTGGATAATATGGGCAAAATAGGCGAAAACATTTTGCATTGAATGCCCATTTTCTTGATTTCATCAGGGTAACGGTAAGGCAAATAGTTAAATGCGCAAGTGCCGTCATACATCAAACGTACCTCCACACCTTCTGCCACTTTTCGCTGCAAAACCTCCAATACTTTCGCCCACATATACCCTTTTTCCACAATAAAATATTCCAGAAAAATAAATTTTTCAGCTTTTTCCAATTCCTGCAGCATGGCTTCAAACTTGTTTTCCCCTAAAGGAAAATATGTCACTTTCGTATTCTGATATACAGAAAAATTTCCATGCTTACGGATGTAGTCTGCCATCCTTGCAGTTCCTTTGTCCCGCTTCGCTAGCTTCTGGGCAATTTCTTCATCTTGCGTAATATACTTTGCCGTCTGCTTATAAAGGGTTTCCAGCCGCTTTTCCAAAATCCGCTGTCCCGGATGGGTTTCCACATAAAAATAAAACAATCCACCCACAACGGGCGAAATCATGATAATGACCACCCAGGAAAGCTGCATAGCAGGATTTGACGGACGATTCAGCACAATAAAAACAAGTGCCAGTGCAATGATTAAATGCCCCCCAAAGAAATAAGGTGCACTTTTTCGGAAATAGTCAAATACCCAAAACATTAAGATCAGCTGAATCAAAATCAGTACCAGCACCACTGCGGAACGTCCGAAAATCACATGCAGTACACCGCTGCGCCCTTTTTCCAATAAACCATTTTTGTTGTTTGCCCCTGCATCGTTCATGCTTTTCCCTCGATTTTATTTCGAATTTCCTGCATCCGACAATCCATAGCGGAAATTACGTCAGCGCATTCTTTCAATTCTGCCACAATTTCTTCTGAATGTTCCACATCCTTTTTGTATTTTACCTTGTGTTCCAGACTTGCCCAGAAATCCATAGCAATGGTACGGAACTGTACTTCCACCTTCATGTGTTTCTTTCCAGAAGAAAGGAAAATGGGAATATCCAAAATCAAATGTAAACTCCGGTATCCGTTGGGTTTGGGATTTTTGATGTAGTCTTTTACATCCACCAGAATGATGTCATCCTGTCCCGTCAGCATGCTGGCAATGGCATAAATGTCATCGCAGAAAGAACAAATGACGCGAATCCCGGCAATGTCAAATAAATTCTTTTCCATGCTTTCAACAGATAATTCAAAACCTTTTCGTTTCATTTTGTTGATGATACTCAACGGCTCTTTGATTCTGGATTTAATGGATTCAAAAGGATTGCGCTGGTATTTTGCCGCAAATTCCTCATTCAAAACATTCAGCTTTGTTTCCACTTCCATCAAAGCACATTGATATTCCATCATCAAGTCCATAAAAGGTCTTGCCTTTTTCAAAATCAATTCAGGATGTTCCATCTGCATAATATCTTTAAATTGAAAATCCAATTCCGGCACGATACTCACCTTCCTATTTTGTTTTCTTGCAGTATACCATATGTCATACAAAAAGTCTATTTTTTGCGCTTTTTCTCACGAATTTCTTATGCAAAAATCATATACAGCCCCTTGAAAATCCATATTTTCCCATATATGATTTTATTTTTCGCCTAAATTTTTTTCATTTATCTTTCTTCCGATTTTTTCCCATTTCCACATTTCATCCACTGTTTTTTGCCCTAAATGTAATACCGCATAAACTGCCGCATCCGTTTTTCCACAAAAAAAGGCTTCCCTTTCGGGAAGCCCTTTGTAGCAAACGAATTAGTTTGTAGCTTTGTTAGCTTTGTATTTTCTGATAGCATCAGCCAGTTTAGGCAGGATCTGTTTAACGTCACCTACGATACCCAGGTCAGATACTTCGAAAATAGGAGCTGTGTCGTTTTTGTTGATGGAGATTACCAGTTCGGAACCTTCCATACCAGCTACGTGCTGGATAGCACCGGAGATACCGCATGCCATGTACAGGTCAGGACGTACTGTTTTACCTGTCTGACCAACCTGACGATCTTTTTCGATCCAGCCAGCGTCTACACATGCTCTGGAAGAACCAACTTCTGCGCCCAGTGCATCTGCAACGTCTCTGATCATGTCGAAGCCCTGAGGACCGCCGATACCACGACCGCCGGAAACGATCAGTTTAGCTTCTGTCAGGTCAACAGATTTCTTATCGGATTTAACAACTTCCAGAATTTCAACGTTCATGTCTGCTTCTGTGAAGTCAACGTCAAATTTGATCAGTTCGCCTTTTCTTGTTTCGTCCTTGTCGATTCTCTTCATAACGCCAGGACGTACTGTAGCCATCTGAGGTTTTGTTCTAGGGCACATCAGTGTAGCCATGATGTTACCACCGAATGCAGGACGAGTCATCAGCAGAGCTCTTGTAGGATCTGCGCAACCCATGGATGCTTCTTTGTCATATTCTTCCTGTGTTTTAGCCATTCTCAGACCTGTTGTATCAGCAACCAGACCTGTTCTTACACGGCTAGCTACACGAGGTGCAACGTCACGACCGATGGAAGAAGCGCCGAACAGCATGATTTCGGGATCGAATTTTTTGATGATTTCTGTAACAGCTTTTGTATAAGGTTCTGTTACATATTCTTTCAGGTAAGGATGGTCAACCAGGATTACCTTGTCTGCGCCATAGTGGTACAGTTTGTCAACTTCGCCTTCGATACCGCTGCCCAGCAGGACTGCATATACATCATCTTTCAGATCTGCTTTCAGTCTTGTAGCTTCGCCGATCAGTTCCAGACCTACGTTCTGAACCTTACCGCTTCTTTGTTCAACTACTACATAAATACCATTACTCATTGTAGGGTTTCCTCCTTATATTCCAAATTTTCGTATTAGCTTCTTTTTCAGCAGAAACAGCGTTTTTCTGCTTCTTTCCGTCCTTAACAAACGGATCCGCAAGCATTCATCAGATGATGAATTTTTCTTCCAGTTTAGCAACGATTGCTTTAACAGCTTCGTCTGCGGACAGGTCTTTCAGGATTGTACCAGCGCCTTTTACTTCTTTTGTGAAGGACTGATATACGTTTGTAGGGGAACCCTTCAAGCCGATCATATCCAGTTCCAGGCCATCTTTCAGAGCTTCGAAGTCCAGAATCTTGATTTCTTTTTCGTAAGCTTCTACGATACCTCTAACTGTCATGTATCTAGGTGTTGCCAGTTCTGCGATAGCTGTCAGCAGGCAAGGAGTTTTGATTTTGATGATGTGGTAGCCATCTTCGAACTGTCTTCTAACTACTACATAATCTTCTGTAGCTTCTTTGATTTCTTCAACATAAGAAACCTGAGGAACATGCAGTTTTTCAGCAATCTGAGGACCAACCTGAGCTGTGTCACCGTCGATTGCCTGACGACCTGTGATGATCAGATCGTAACCGATTTTCTTCAGAGCAGCTGCCAGGATACCGGATGTAGCGTATGTATCGGAACCACCGAATTCTCTGCCGGAAACCAGGATAGCTTCGTCACAACCCATAGCCAGAGCTTCTCTCAGAGCAACGTCTGCCTGAGGGGGACCCATGGATACTACTGTAACTGTGCCGCCCAGCTGTTCTTTCAGAGTCAGAGCAGCTTCGATACCTGTTTTGTCGTCGTGGTTGATAATAGAGGGAACACCGTCACGGATCAGAGTGCCGGTTTTAGGATCAATTTTAACTTCAACTGTATCTGGTACTTGTTTAATGCATACAACGATTTTCATTATAGTTCTCCTTCCAAAATATTAGTAATTTAGCTTCGTCATCTAAATTTGAGAATATCTACTAGATCAAACCTTCATGGAGCCGGAGATGATCATCTTCATAGCTTCGTTTGTACCTTCGTAGATTTCTGTGATTTTAGCGTCACGCATAGCTCTTTCAACGGGATATTCACGGCAGTAACCGTAACCACCGAACAGCTGTACGCACTGTCTTGTAACTTCGTTTGCTACATCAGATGCGAAGTATTTGCACATAGCAGCATAAGGAGCGTAGTTGCCATGGTTGTCTTTTTCAGTAGCAGCTCTCCATACCATCAGTCTAGCAGCATCAACTTTTGTCTGGCATTCAGCAAGTTTGAACTGTGTATTCTGATATTTACCGATGGGTTTGCCACCCTGTTTTCTTTCTTTAACATATTTCAGTGTTTCATCAATAGCACCCTGTGCGATACCTACGGACTGAGCACCGATACCGATACGACCGCCGCCCAGAGCTGTCATAGCGATCTTGTAGCCCTGACCTTCTTTGCCCAGCAGGTTTTCTTTGGGAACTCTTACGTTTTCATAGATTACTTCACAGTTGGAAGCAGCTCTGATACCCATACGTTCGATGTTGGGACCAACTGTCAGACCTTCGTAGCCTCTTTCTACGATGAAAGCGGACATACCTTTAGGACCTTTGGATTTGTCTGTCAGAGCGAATACGATGAAGATATCAGCAAAACCGGAGTTTGTTGTGAACATCTTTGTACCGTTCAGTACATAGTAGTCGCCATCAAGTGTAGCTTCTGTACGTACGCCAGCAGCGTCTGTACCAGCACCGGGTTCTGTCAGACCAAAGCAGCCGATCTTAGAACCGTCAACCAGAGGTCTCAGATATTTCTGTTTCTGTTCTTCTGTACCAAATTCATTGATACAAGGGCAGCAAAGAGATGTATGTACGGACAGTGTGATACCTGTGGAAGCATCAACTTTGGACATTTCTTCCATGCACAGTGTGTATGTCAGAACGTCTGCACCCTGACCGCCATATTCTCTGGAATAAGGAATACCGAACGCACCGATTTTCTGCAATTTCTGCAGCAGTTCAGCAGAGTATTCTTCTTTTTCGTCCATGTCCTTTGCGATGGGTTTAACTTCTGTTTCAGCAAATTTTCTGAACAACTCTTGCTGAAGCATCTGAGTTTTTGTCAATTTGAAATCCATTTAATATTCCTCCTATTTTTTAATAAATTTAAAGCAACCGTCCTTGCGCCCCGGTCGCTTTATAAAAACAACCTACATCCGACGCTGCCGTCATGAAGTCCACATTCGCTTTTTTGCATCTCAACAGAAAAGCATTTGTGCGCTTCTAAAAGAACTATACCATTTTTGTCTAAAAATTGTCAACATCTTTGTCGATTAAATATTAGATAAAAAACGGTCACAATTTATGGTAATACCGACAGTTCTCACTGTCTTTTCGCCACAAAAAAACCAACAAAAATCCATGGTTCTTCCGGCATCTTCCTTTCGCCTCTTTTACCCAAATTCTCTTGCCTTCAGCCACGATCGCTTCTCGATTCTTCCGGAAAATGTCCGTTCCATGGATCTGTGAATGGCAAAGAAACCTTTGTTTTTCTCAATACTTTGTATGCGAAATATACTGCCGAAAAAATAACACACTGCCTGCTGATTTTGTGTGTTCCTTGTCTTTTTGCTTAACCCTACTTTACACTATTGTCTTTTCTCTGTCAATATCCCCACTGTCTCCAACATGGTTTTTGCCCTTATGTTGTCATACAAGCATTGTGTACTTTTCATAATGAACATCCCTTGCTTTTTCCTTCTTTTCCCAATCTTTCGGGCTTTTTCCCTTTTTTTCGGTAAAAAATAAACCTTTTTCTTTCCCTCGAATGGGCTTCTTCCCTGCCATGAACCGTTCTTATCACATTTTTTCATACCGTCATATTTTTGTGAAAAATTACGCTAAATATCCTTTTGTCCCCTTTCTCCTTTTTTGTCTATTCTTCCGAAACAGAAAATATTTCTTTTCGTCATTCCGTTTCCATTTCTTCCTTAATATATGGCAGCACACAAAAAAGGAGTATCCCTAAGGATACTCCTTTTGCATTTACCGTATGGAGTTGAAATTATTCGATAACTTCTACTACGGAACCTGCGCCTACTGTTCTACCACCTTCACGGATAGCGAAACGCAGACCCTGGTTCATAGCAACGGGTGTGATCAGTTCGATTGTCATTTCAACGTTGTCGCCAGGCATGCACATTTCTGTACCTTCGGGCAGAGAGATAACGCCTGTAACGTCTGTTGTTCTGAAGTAGAACTGAGGTCTGTAGTTGTTGAAGAAAGGTGTATGACGGCCACCTTCTTCTTTGCTCAGAACGTAAACCTGTGCTTTGAATTTTGTATGAGGTGTGATGGAACCGGGTTTAGCCAGAACCTGACCTCTTTCGATTTCGTTTCTCTGAACACCACGCAGCAGAACACCGATGTTGTCACCAGCTTCAGCCTGATCCAGCAGTTTTCTGAACATTTCTACGCCAGTTACAACTACTTTTCTGATTTCGTCTGTCAGACCAACGATTTCAACTTCGTCCTGTACTTTAACAACGCCGCTTTCTACTCTACCTGTAGCAACTGTACCACGGCCTGTGATGGAGAATACGTCTTCGACGGGCATCAGGAAAGGTTTGTCTGTGTCACGTTCGGGTTCGGGAATGTAGGATTCGATTGCATCGAACAGTTCGATGATCTTGTCGCCCCAAGGACCAGCGGGATCCTGCAGAGCCTGGAATGCGGAACCTCTGATGATGGGAATATCATCACCGGGGAATTCATATTCGTTCAGCAGTTCTCTGATTTCCATTTCAACCAGATCCAGCAGTTCTTCGTCTTCAACCATGTCGCATTTGTTCATGAATACAACAATGTAAGGTACGCCTACCTGACGGGACAGCAGGATGTGTTCTCTTGTCTGAGCCATAGGACCGTCTGTAGCAGCTACTACCAGGATAGCGCCGTCCATCTGAGCAGCACCTGTGATCATGTTTTTAACATAGTCAGCGTGACCCGGGCAGTCAACGTGTGCATAGTGTCTTACAGGTGTTTCGTATTCAACGTGAGCTGTGGAGATTGTGATACCACGTTCTCTTTCTTCGGGAGCTTTGTCGATGTTTTCGAAAGCAACTGCTTCACCGATCTGATATCTTTCATGCAGTGTTTTTGTGATAGCTGCAGTCAGAGTTGTTTTACCATGGTCAACGTGACCGATAGTACCAATATTCATATGAGGTTTGGTTCTTTCAAATTTCTGTTTTGCCATTTTTAAATATCCTCCTTTAAAATTTACTAAGGCAAATAGATTCATACATTATCGCATAAATGTACCTATCGTCCTTAATTATATTAAACTTCCGCAGTTTTTGCAATACCAAAATACAATTATATTCCGGTTTTTGCAATTATTTTCTGCCTTCCAGAACTTTTTCCTGAACGGATTTCGGGCAGGGTTCGTAGTGGTCTACTTCCATTACGTAGTTACCACGGCCCTGAGATCTGGAACGCAGGTCTGTGGAGTAACCGAACATTTCAGCCAGAGGTACGAAGGAGTGAATTACCTGTACGCCGTTTCTAGCTTCCATACCTTCGATACGGCCACGACGGGAGTTGATGTCACCAATAACGTCACCCATGTATTCTTCGGGTACTGTTACTGTAACTTTCATGATGGGTTCCAGCAGTACAGCGTCACCTTTTCTCATAGCTTCTTTGAAAGCCATGGAACCAGCAACCATGAACGCAGTTTCAGAGGAGTCGACTTCATGGTAGGAACCATCGTAAACTTCTGCTCTTACGCCCAGTACGGGATAACCGCCCAGGATACCGCTCTGCATAGCCTGCTGAATACCTTTGTCGATAGCGGGGATATATTCCTTAGGAATAGAACCACCAACGGTGCTGTTGATGAATTCGTAGTTGTGTTCTGCATCTGTAGGGATAGGTGCAAATTTCACTTTACAGTGACCATACTGACCTTTACCACCAGACTGACGAACGAATTTACCTTCAACGTCAACAGCTTTACGGAATGTTTCTTTGTAAGCAACCTGAGGAGCACCAACGTTTGCTTCTACTTTGAATTCTCTCAGCAGACGGTCAACGATGATTTCCAGGTGCAGTTCACCCATACCGGAGATGATTGTGTCACCGGTTTCGGAGTCTGTATATGTTTTGAATGTGGGATCTTCTTCTGCCAGTTTTGCCAGAGCGATACCCATTTTGTCTCTACCTGCTTTTGTTTTAGGTTCAATTGCAACGGAGATAACGGGTTCAGGGAATACCATGGATTCCAGAATTACTTCGTGATCTTCATCACAGATTGTGTCACCTGTTGTTGTCAGTTTGAAACCTACTGCAGCCGCAATATCACCGGAGTAAACCTTGTCGATTTCTTCTCTGTGGTTTGCGTGCATCTGCAGGATACGGCCTACACGTTCTTTTTTACCCTTTGTAGAGTTGTAAACGTAAGAACCTGCATCCAGTGTACCGGAGTACACACGGAAGAATGCCAGCTTACCAACGAAGGGGTCATTCATGATCTTGAATGCCAGAGCGGAGAAAGGTTCTTCGTCGGAAGAATGTCTTTCTACTTCTTGGTCTGTTTCGGGATCGATACCTTTGATAGCGGGGATATCGATGGGAGCGGGCATATATTCGATAACGCCGTCCAGCAGTTTCTGAACGCCTTTGTTTCTGTAAGCGGAACCGCAGAATACGGGAACCAGTTCGCAGTTGATACATGCTTTACGCAGTGCTTCTTTCAGTTCTTCTTCTGTGATTTCTTCTTCAGCGAAGAATTTTTCCATCAGTTCTTCGTCTGTTTCGCAGATTGCTTCGATCATTTTTGCTCTGTATTCTTCAGCTTTGTCCAAGTATTCTGCGGGGATGTCTTCTTCGTCGATTTCTTTACCCAGATCATCTTCATAGATCAGAGCTTTCATTTTCATCAGGTCGATGATACCAACGAAATCGCTTTCTGCACCGATAGGCAGAGTAACAGCAACAGGTGTGCAACCCAGTCTGTCTACCATCATCTGCAGTACATTATAGAAGTTTGCACCCATGATGTCCATTTTGTTAACAAATGCCATTCTGGGTACGTTGTAGTTGTCAGCCTGACGCCATACAGTTTCGGACTGAGGTTCTACACCGCCTTTTGCGCAGAATACGCAAACGGCACCGTCCAGTACACGCAGGGAACGTTCAACTTCTACTGTGAAGTCAACGTGACCTGGTGTGTCAATGATGTTGATTCTGTTACCATTCCACTGACAAGTTGTCGCTGCGGAAGTAATTGTGATACCTCTTTCCTGTTCCTGTTCCATCCAGTCCATGGTTGCTGTACCTTCGTGGGTATCACCGATTTTGTAGTTACGGCCTGTGTAGAACAGAATACGCTCTGTAAGTGTTGTCTTACCTGCGTCGATGTGTGCCATAATACCAATATTTCTGGTTTTGGCCAGCGGGAACGCTCTGTTTGCCACGCTTACTCCTCCTTCGTGTCATACTAAAATCGGGCAATACCCGAAAAAACTGCTAATCAGTCTTTTCGGGCTTGCCTTGATCCATAAGTTTCTTAGTTTAAAATTACCATTTGAAATGAGAGAAAGCTTTGTTTGCTTCTGCCATTTTGTGTGTTTCGTCTTTTTTCTTGCAAGCGCCGCCAGCATTGTTCAGCGCGTCCATGATTTCTGCTGCCAGACGATCTACCATAGTTTTTTCGCCACGTTTTCTAGCGTAAACTGTCAGCCATCTCAGACCCAGAGTCTGTCTTCTTTCAGGTCTGATTTCCATGGGAACCTGGTAAGTAGCACCACCAACACGGCGAGCTTTAACTTCCAGTACGGGCATGATATTGCCCAGTGCTTCTTCAAATGCTTCCAGGGGTTCTTTACCTGTTTTTTCTGCTACTTTGTCGAATGCACCATAAACGATTTTTTCAGCAACACCTTTCTTGCCGTCCAGCATAATGCTGTTGATCAGCTTTGTAACCAGCTTGCTGTTGTAAATAGGGTCTGCTAAAACCTCTCTTTTTGCAACATGTCCTTTTCTTGGCACGATTCTTCCCTCCTTAATGAATAATGATATTCTCGGTACTTCACAGGACTTTTCGCCTGTGTTTTCATGCCTTATCTCTCAACTTATATCCGTCCTTCTAAGCAATCGCAGATTGTATTGATTGGTATAAGGCATTTCTTCTTTTTACGATGATTGAATTACTTCTTGGATGCTTTAGGGCGTTTAGCGCCGTATTTGGAACGCGCCTGCATTCTGTTTGCAACCCCTGCTGTATCCAGTGTACCTCTGATGATGTGGTAACGAACACCAGGCAGGTCTTTTACTCTACCGCCTCTGATCAGAACAACGGAGTGTTCCTGCAGGTTGTGGCCTTCACCGGGGATGTAAGCTGTTACTTCAATCCCGTTGGAAAGACGAACTCTGGCGATCTTTCTCAAAGCGGAGTTAGGTTTTTTAGGTGTAGAAGTTTTTACTGCTGTGCAAACACCGCGTTTCTGAGGAGAAGAAACATCAGTTGCTTTCTTCTGCAGAGAATTCAGGCCTTTCTGCAAAGCGGGTGCTGTGGATTTTTTCTCAACAGTCTGTCTGCCTTTTCTTACTAACTGGTTAAACGTTGGCATTAAAATGCACCTCCTTATAGAATCTCATACGTTCTGCTCTTGCATTATTTCAGTATGCTTGATGTCGCGTCTTAGAAGCCGCTTAGAAAACTTCCAGCCCGCAGACACTAGAAAATTTTATCACCCAAAAAATCAAAAGTCAATACCCTTTTCCCCTGAAAACCCTTGATTTTACGCAGATTTTACCCTTTTCGGCTTTGTATACAAAAAATCTCTGCAAAACACCGCATTTCACCGACAAAATCCCCGAAAGCCTTTGTTTTCGGCGCTTTATGCTGCTAACGCAAAAAAATGGATACAACCCATTGGGGATTGTATCCATTTTGCTCATTTTCTATACGCCATCTTATAGCATTTCGTCTTCGTCGATATAAGTGCCGTCAGCCTGATAATCCTGCGCATCTTCGGTCTGTTCTGTTTCCAGTTCGATGTTGCGGTAACGGCTCATGCCGGTACCAGCGGGAATCAGCTTACCGATGATAACGTTTTCTTTCAGACCAATCAGTGGATCGATCTTGCCTTTGATTGCTGCTTCTGTCAGGACTCTTGTTGTTTCCTGGAAGGAAGCTGCGGACAAGAAGGAATCTGTTGCCAGGGATGCTTTTGTGATACCCAGCAGTACACGGGAACCTTTTGCAGGTTCTTTGCCTTCTGCTTCCAGAACTGCATTTGTGTTTTCAAATGTCAGCCAGTCAACCAGAGAGCCGGGCAGGAAATCTGTATCGCCGTTTTCTTCGATCTTGACACGTTTCAGCATCTGACGAACGATAACTTCGATATGCTTGTCGCTGATTTCTACACCCTGCAGACGGTATACACGCTGTACTTCCTGAATCATATAGTCCTGAACGCCTCTCAGGCCTTTGATCTTCAGAATGTCGTGAGGGTTTACGCTACCTTCTGTGATTTCATCACCGGCTTCAATGATGTCGCCGTCGTAAACTTTGATTCTGGAACCGTAAGGAATCAGATAATCTTTTGTTTCGCCTGTTTCAGGGTTTGTGATGATTACTTCACGTTTTTTCTTGGTATCGTTCAGTGTTACATTACCGCCGAATTCTGCGATGATTGCAAGACCCTTAGGTTTTCTTGCTTCAAACAATTCTTCGACACGAGGAAGACCCTGTGTGATGTCATCGCCGGCGATACCGCCAGTATGGAATGTACGCATTGTCAGCTGTGTACCAGGTTCACCGATGGACTGCGCCGCGATGATACCTACGGATTCACCGATACGTACATATCTGCCGGATGCCATGTTGGCACCGTAACATTTTGCACAGATACCAACTTCGGAACGACATGTCAGTACAGTTCTGATCCAAACTTTCTTGATACCTGCTTTTTCCACTGCTTCTGCCTGATCTACGGTGATCATGGTGTCAGCAGGAACAATGATTTCGCCTGTTTCGGGATGGATGATGTCATAAGCAGACCATCTGCCGCGGATACGATCCTGCAGATCTTCGATGACTTCGTTGCCATCCATGAAAGCGGAAATTTCCATACAAGGTGTTTCGATGTTTCTGCCTTCGCAGCAGTCCCATTCTCTAACGATAATATCCTGAGATACGTCTACCAGACGACGTGTCAGGTAACCGGAGTCGGCTGTCTTCAGCGCTGTATCGGTCAGACCTTTACGAGCACCGTGCGCGGAAATGAAGTATTCCAGTACGGACAGGCCTTCACGGAAGTTCGCTTTGATAGGCAGTTCGATGATACCGCCGTTAGGGGATGCCATCAGACCACGCATACCAGCCAGCTGTTTGATCTGTCTGTTGGAACCACGGGCACCGGAGTTAGCCATCATGAAGATGTTGTTGTATTTACCCAGACCAGCCAGCAGAGCCACAGTGATCTTATCATCGGCAATGTTCCATGCTTCGATAACTTTCTGGTGACGTTCTTCGTCTGTCATCAAACCACGACGGAATTTTCTTGTGATCAGATCTACTTTTGCTTCTGCTTCTGCCAGATATTCCGCTTTTTCCTTAGGAATTTCCATATCGGATACGGATACTGTCATAGCTGCTCTTGTGGAGAATTTGTAACCCAGGGATTTGATCTTATCCAGTACATCAGCTGTCTGTGTTGCGCCGCAGCGGTTGATGCACTTGTTGATGATCTTACCGATGGCTTTTTTATCTACCAGGAAACCAACTTCGTAGTCAAATTTGGTTTCGTCGTTTGTTCTGTCAACGTAACCCAGATTCTGAGGAATTGCTTCGTTGAAGATGATACGACCAACGGTAGCTTTTACCAGTCTGGTTTCTTTTACGCCGTTAAATTCCATGGTTCTTCTGACTTTGATAACTTCCTGCAGATAAATTTCGTGGTTATCGTAAGCCAGCATGGCTTCTTTTTCATCTTTAAATACTTTGATGATAGGGTCGCCTTTGGCAACGATGACATTGCCTTCTGCGTCCAGAATATCTTCTTCATATTTTTTATTCAAATCTTCTCTTTCCAGTGTCAGGTAATACATACCCAGGATCATATCCTGAGAGGGTACGGTTACAGGAGCACCATCGGAAGGTTTCAGCAAGTTGTTAGGAGAAAGCAGCAGGAATCTGCATTCTGCCTGTGCTTCTACGGACAGAGGTACGTGAACCGCCATCTGGTCACCGTCGAAGTCGGCGTTGTACGCTGTACATACCAGAGGATGCAGTTTGATTGCACGTCCTTCTACCAGTACGGGTTCAAATGCCTGGATACCCAGTCTGTGCAGAGTTGGGGCACGGTTCAGCATAACGGGATGTTCTTTGATGACATCTTCCAAGATGTCCCAAACTTCTGTCTGCAGTCTTTCTACCATTCTCTTAGCGGATTTGATGTTGTGAGCCAGACCATCTTCCACCAGTTTCTTCATTACAAAAGGTTTGAACAGCTCGATAGCCATTTCTTTCGGCAGACCGCACTGGAAAATCTTCAGTTCGGGGCCTACAACGATAACGGAACGGCCGGAGTAGTCAACACGTTTACCCAGCAGGTTCTGACGGAAACGACCCTGTTTCCCTTTCAGCATATCGGACAGAGATTTCAGCGCTCTGTTGCCGGGGCCTGTTACAGGTCTGCCGCGTCTGCCGTTGTCGATCAGGGCGTCAACAGCTTCCTGCAGCATTCTTTTTTCGTTTCTAACGATGATGTCAGGCGCGCCCAGATCCAGCAGTCTTTTCAGACGGTTGTTTCTGTTGATAACACGTCTGTACAGATCATTCAGGTCACTGGTTGCGAAACGGCCGCCGTCCAGCTGTACCATAGGACGGATGTCGGGAGGAATAACCGGGATAGCATCCAGAATCATCCATTCAGGCTTGTTGCCGGATACGCGGAAGCTTTCCACAACTTCCAGTTTCTTGATGATACGCACACGTTTCTGACCTGTGGTGTCGACGAGCTGTTTTTTCAGCTCGTCGGCTTCTTTTTCCAGATCAATGTCCTGGAGCAGTCTTTTGATTGCTTCCGCACCCATTGCTGCTTCAAAACGGTTGCCGTATTTATCATATGCTTCTCTGTATTCTCTTTCGCTCAGCAGCTGTTTGTACTGCAGTTCTGTGTCCCCTGCATCCAGTACGATATAAGACGCAAAGTACAGAACCTTTTCCAGTGCTCTGGGGCTCATGGAAAGAATCAGACCCATTCTGGAAGGGATACCCTTGAAATACCAGATGTGGGAAACGGGTGCAGCCAGTTCGATGTGACCCATTCTTTCTCTTCTAACCTTTGCCTTTGTTACTTCAACGCCGCAGCGGTCGCAGACAACGCCTTTGTAACGGATTCTTTTATATTTCCCACAGTGGCATTCCCAGTCCTTTGTGGGCCCGAAGATTCTTTCGCAGAACAGACCGTCTTTTTCAGGTTTCAGTGTTCTGTAGTTGATGGTTTCGGGTTTCTTTACTTCGCCTCTGGACCATTCATGGATTTTTTCAGGAGAAGCCAATCCAATCTTAATGGAATCAAAAACAATTCCCTGTTCTGTGTTTTGTGTGCTCATGGGCTTGTTCTCCTTTCTTATTCTTCGTCATAATCGTCCAACAGTTCTTCGCCGCCGGCATAATCATCGGACAGCAGATCGCTGTTGTCGTGTACGGTGCCTTCTTCATCATCAAAGAGGAAGTCCACCAGTTCTTCTTCGGCTGTCATAGGTCTGGGACGACGGAATTCATCGTCTTCACCTTCAAAGCCGTCGATATTTACATTCAGATCATCCACATCTTCAATGGATTCCTTGATTTCTACTTCAGTCTGGTCTTCACGCAGTACGCGGATATCCAGTGCCAGGGACTGCAGTTCTTTCAGCAGTACCTTGAAGGATTCAGGCACGCCGGGTTCGGGGATGTTTTCGCCCTTAACAATAGCTTCGTAAGTTTTTACACGACCTACGATATCGTCGGACTTCACTGTCAGGATTTCCTGCAGTGTGTAAGCTGCGCCGTATGCTTCCAGCGCCCAAACTTCCATTTCACCGAAACGCTGACCGCCGAACTGTGCCTTACCACCCAGAGGCTGCTGGGTAACCAGGGAGTACGGGCCAGTGGAACGTGCGTGGATCTTATCGTCTACCAGGTGGTGCAGTTTCAGGTAGTGCATGTAACCGATGGTTACGCGGTTATCGAAGAATTCGCCGGTACGACCGTCACGCAGGGAAACTTTACCGTCTCTGCTGATGGCAACGCCTTTCCATTCTTCTCTGTGATCTCTGTTTGCATACAGTTCATCATAGATGTCGCCTTCCAGCAGGGGTTTCCATTTTTCGGAGAATTCTTCCCATTCTGTGTTGACATAGTCGTTTGCCATTTCCAGTGTATCCATGATGTCGATTTCGTTTGCACCGTCGAATACGGGTGTGCTGATTTTCCAGCCCAGAACTTTTGCAGCCAGGGACAGGTGGGTTTCCAATACCTGCCCGATATTCATACGGGAAGGAATACCCAGAGGGTTCAGTACGATGTCCAGTGGACGGCCGTTGGGCAGGAAGGGCATATCTTCCACAGGCAGTACACGGGACACAACCCCTTTGTTACCGTGACGACCAGCCATCTTGTCGCCGACGGAGATTTTACGTTTCTGTGCAATATAAACTCTTACCAGCTGGTTTACGCCGGGACCTACGTCGTCGCCGTTTTCTCTGGTAAAGATCTTAACGTCTACGATGATACCTGTTTCACCGTGAGGAACACGCAGGGAGGTATCTCTAACTTCTCTTGCTTTTTCACCGAAGATTGCGCGCAGCAGTCTTTCTTCTGCGGTCAGCTCGGTTTCGCCCTTCGGTGTTACTTTACCAACCAGGATGTCGTTGGGGTGTACTTCCGCACCGATGCGGACGATACCTCTTTCATCCAGGTCACGCAGTGCGTCTTCGCCTACGTTAGGGATATCTCTTGTGATTTCTTCAGGCCCCAGTTTTGTATCTCTGGCGTCTGCTTCAAATTCATTGATATGAACGGAAGTATATACGTCGTCCTGCACCAGTTTTTCACTGAGCAGAACCGCGTCTTCGTAGTTGTAACCTTCCCATGTCATAAAACCGATCAGAGGGTTTTTACCCAGTGCCAGTTCCCCCTGACAAGTGGAAGCGCCGTCGGCGATGATCTGACCTGCTTCAACTCTGTCGCCTACGTTTACAATAGGTTTCTGGTTCAGGCAGGTGCTCTGGTTACTTCTCTGATACTTGATCAGTTTGTATGTGTCACGCATGGATTCATCGTTACGGATGACGATTTCGTTTGCGGAAACTCTTTCTACCACACCGCTGTTTTTCGCGATAGCACAGATACCGGAGTCTTTTGCTGTTTTGTATTCCATACCGGTACCAACGATAGGAGAGTCAGTTACCATCAGAGGTACAGCCTGACGCTGCATGTTGGAACCCATCAGCGCACGGTTCGCGTCGTCGTTTTCCAGGAAAGGAATCAGCGCTGTTGCAACGGATACCATCTGTTTAGGAGATACGTCCATCAGGTGGATCTGGCTTCTGTCAACTTCGATGATGTCTTCACGGTGACGACCGGTTACTTTCTTATGAACGAAATGGCCTTCTGCGTCCAGAGGTTCGTTCGCCTGCGCTACATTGTAGTTTTCTTCTTCGTCAGCGGTAACGTAAATGAACTCGTCTGTTACGCGAGGTTCATCGCCGCTCTGGTCTACTTTTCTGTAAGGCGCTTCAATGAAACCATATTCATTGATGCGGGCAAATGTTGCCAGTGTATTGATCAGACCGATGTTAGGACCTTCTGGTGTTTCGATAGGACACATTCTGCCGTAGTGAGAATGGTGAACGTCTCGAACTTCGAAGCCTGCTCTTTCTCTGGACAGACCGCCGGGACCCAGTGCGGACAGACGTCTCTTATGTGTCAATTCACTCAGAGGGTTGTTCTGGTCCATGAACTGAGACAGCTGGGAGGAACCGAAGAATTCCTTGATAGCAGCTGTTACAGGACGTACGTTGATCAGCGCCTGAGGTGTTACCACAGCCAGATCCTGTGTTGTCATTCTTTCACGAACAACTCTTTCCATTCTGGACAGACCGATACGGAACTGGTTCTGCAGCAGTTCCCCTACAGAGCGGATACGTCTGTTGCCCAGATGGTCGATATCGTCCACGTTGCCGTAGCCGTAATCCAGCTGCATCACATAGTTGATGGAAGCCATGATGTCTTCCAGTGTGATGTGCTTAGGCACCAGTTCGTGGATGTTTTCTTTGATGGCAGCTTTCAGTTCTTCTGCTGTTGTGTATTCGTTCAGCAGCTGTTCCAGCACAGGGAAGTAAACTCTTTCTTTGATGTTTACATCGTCTGCTGTCAGACCGAATTCTTCCAGATATGCATCAATTGCAACTGCACGGTTTGTCAGGATTTTTACTTTTCTTTCTTCTACTTCAATATACAGGTGGTCGATACCGCTGTCCTGGATGGTATCGCACAGTTCCATTGTCAGCACTGCGCCTTCTTCAGCCAGAACTTCCCCTGTCATAGGGTCAACCACTGCTTCCGCCAGTTTTGCACCGCGGATTCTGTTTCTCAGAGCCAGTTTCTTGTTGAATTTGTAACGGCCTACTTTTGCCAGGTCATAACGTTTGGGATCGAAGAACATGCCGCGCAGCAGGGATTCGGAACTTTCCACTGTGGGAGGTTCGCCGGGACGCAGCTTTTTATAGATTTCGATCAGACCTTCTTCGTAAGATTTGGAAACGTCTTTTTCCAGCGTTGCCAGAATCTTAGGTTCTTCGCCGAACAGGTCAATGATTTCCGCGTCGGAGCCAATGCCCAGTGCACGAATCAGAACTGTCACGGGAACTTTTCTGGTACGGTCAACTCTTACATAGAATACGTCGTTGGAGTCTGTTTCATATTCCAGCCAAGCGCCTCTGTTGGGGATAACAGTTGCGGAAAGCAGCTTTTTCCCAACTTTGTCAAAATCAGAAGCATAGTAAATGCCGGGGGAACGAACCAACTGGCTGACGATAACACGTTCTGCACCGTTGATGATGAAGGTGCCTGTTTCTGTCATCAGAGGGAAATCGCCCATGAAGATTTCCTGTTCCTTCAGTTCGTCCAATTCTCTGTTATACAGTCTTGCTTTTACTTTCAATGCTGCCGCATAGGTGGCATCACGTTCCTTACATTCTTCAATGGAGAATTTGGGTTCGGAATCCAATGTAAAATCAATGAATTCCAGCACCAGATTGCCGCTGAAGTCTGTGATGGGGGAAATATCTTCAAATACTTCCTTCAAACCTTCCTTCAAAAACCACTGGTAACTGTCCTTCTGCACCTCGATCAGATTGGGCATATCCAAAACTTCGTTGATTTTGGAATAGCTCATTCGTGTCGTGTCGCCAAAACGGAGTGCATGAATTCTGTTTTTTTCCATCTTGTCACCTCTCGAATTTATCTATCACACCGACATTACCACTGCCCTACGGACACTTGATACAGAAAAACGACCTGTCGTTTCTCTCTATCAGGCGTCCATGGCAGCTGCTTTTTTGCAGAAATTTTCTGCTTTTGCGCAAAAAATTTAGAATTGCCCAAACAAAGCTAGACCTTTGCCTGCACCACCTTTGATCAGTGGTCGTGACAAAAGCCTCTTTTATCTAAGAAATTCTAATGCAACTTTTGAACAGTTTGCCATACAGCCTCCCGTTCACCATATAAAAGCCAATGATTCCAAACAAAGCGCAATCCTTATGTGTCAGAAATCCCCTGTATTTCAAGGTTCCTGCCGAATTCTGCAAAAAGATGTTGAATTTTGCAAACCTCTATGCTATACTGACCATAAATCATGGATATGTGTGCTTGTTTGCCAATGTGTGAGATATTTTACCACATCTAAAACTGGCTGTCAAGCCCTTTTTCCTTGAATTTCCGGCGGTTTCCCGCCTTTTTTTATTGCTTTTTTTCCTTCTCCCATTTGCACAACCCCTTTCCCTCTTTTCTCCGTTCTTTCCCATTGCATTTTGGGCGCAAGTGACATTTTGTATAAAACACCGCTAAAATTCCGTTAAAATTTCATGACTGTTTTTTGATTTTACCATCTCAAAAAATCGTAATTTTGTGAACTATTTTTGTTCTTTTTTAAATACATCACACTTCTTTACATTTTCTTCCTTACCTGTTACACTGTTTGAGATAGAAACGAGGTGTTGATCTTGCAGAAAGAGAATTATCAGATTGTGCTGGAACGCACGTTAAAGACCATAGAAAAGGAAGAACGCCGTCCCCGTCTGCTGCTTCATAGCTGCTGCGGTCCCTGTTCTTCTTATGTATTGGAGTATCTCTCCCATTATTTTGATATTACCGTATATTACTATAACCCCAATATCTCCCCTGCGGCAGAATTTACCCACCGTGCGGAAGAACAGCAGAAACTCATTGCTCAGATGCCTTTGGAAGGAGAAGTGTCCTGCATCGTTGGAGAATATGATCCGGAAACCTTTTTCGCCATGGCAAAAGGCAGAGAGCAGGAACTGGAAGGGGGACAGCGTTGCTTCGACTGCTATACCCTTCGTCTGAAAAAGACAGCGGAAGCGGCAAAGGCTGGCGGCTTTGATTACTTCACCACCACCCTTTCCATCAGCCCTCATAAAAACGCACAGGTGCTCAATGCCATCGGCAAAGAACTGGCAGAAACCTACGGCGTTTCTTATCTCTTTTCCGATTTCAAAAAGAAAAACGGCTATAAACGCTCCTGCGAACTGTCAGAACAGTACCACCTCTACCGTCAGGATTACTGCGGCTGTCCTTTCTCCAAAGCGGAAGCCGAAGCCCGCAGAAAAGCCATCCACGGCGAATAAAACCAAATCAGACAGCAAAAACCTTCTAAAAGGCTTTCTTGCTGTTCTTTTTTGGAAAAAAGCCGGATTTTCTCTTTTCTTTCCTCCAAAACCGTCGTATAATAAACCCCGTGCGATTTTTTCTGAAAGGAGTTTTCTTATGACACAAAAACAAAAAGGGATTTTGTGCATCACCGCATCATCCTTCTTTTTCGCTTTGATGAATTTGTTTGTGCGGCTTTCCGGCGACCTGCCTTCCATGCAGAAAAGTTTTTTCCGTAATTTCGTGGCACTGCTCTTTGCCGCTGTGATTTTGTATCGGGAACGCCCCAAAGTAACTTTTACCCCTAAAGCCAAACTGCATCTGTTCTGGCGGGCATTGGCAGGCACCGTGGGTGTTCTGTGCAACTTCTATGCCGTAGACCATCTGGTTCTGGCAGACGCATCCATGCTCAATAAGATGTCACCCTTCTTTGCGGTTATTTTTGCCATTTTCCTGCTGAAAGAAAAACCCAACCGCTTCCAGACATTGTCCATCATCACCGCCTTCATCGGTGTTCTGTTCATTGTCAAACCCACAGGCAATATGAATCTCATTCCTGCTCTCATCGGGCTTATGGGTGGTCTTGGCGCTGGTCTTGCGTATACCTATGTCCGCTCTTTGGGACAGCAGGGAATTGCCGGACCATTTATCGTGTTCTTCTTCTCGGCATTCTCCTGCGTGGTGCTGCTGCCCTTCCTGATTTTCGATTTCCACCCTATGACTTGGGTGCAGCTTGGCACACTTCTTCTTGCAGGTCTTTCTGCCGCCGGCGGTCAGTTCACCATCACTGCCGCTTACTGCTACGCGCCTGCAAGGGAAATTTCTGTTTTCGACTACTTCCAGATTCCCTTCTCAGCGCTTCTGGGCTTCATTATATTCGGGCAGATTCCCGACTGGCTCAGCTGGGTAGGTTACGCCATCATTTGCGGCACAGCCATTGCCATGTTCCTGCGCACCACCCGAACAGAAAAAGCATAAACACAAATTTCTTCATTAGAAAACAAAGAAAGCTGGAATCTCTGCAAAAAGATTTCAGCTTTCTTCTTTTTTGCAAAATTTCAGGCATCTTTTCCATTCTCTTTTTTTCTTTTCCATTTTCTGCTATACTATTGCAAAATATCACAAAAGGAGTCTCCCATGTTATTAGAACGAACCCTGTCCACATTGCAGGCACTGGGCAATGAACGCCTGCAATTACCCATATTCTACGAAAGTCCCCTGTCCCTCCGTTTCGAAATCGGTCCCGAGGACATTCCCGTCAATGACCCCCGTTATTTCCGTATGGCATACTGGCGCACCTCTTTTCTTTATGAAAAAGCGCCTGCCTTCGATACCCTCCTTTGGGTGCTCTACCGCACACCGGATATGGATTCCGACATCAACGAGCTTCTCGACCGTTTCTGCAAACTTGCTCGCCTGCCAGAACCTGCGGAGGTCTATGAACAGGAAACCGTAGACCGTGACGGCGAACCCTTTACTCGTATCTTCTTTTTCTGGGATATGGAAGAAACGCCCCCTAAAACCGCCGCCCTGCTGGACGGTATCCTGAAAACTGATTTCGCCGGATTTCTGGAGCTTTCCTCTGCTGTTTTCTTTTTCAACACCCAGACACCTTTCCTCCTCCATCTCTATGATGACAGAGGTATGGACTTGGTAGCGGCGGACAAGACCCTTCTTTCTCCTTTTTATGAGGACTGCCATAATTGGCTCTTAGACTACGACCTGCCCCGTATGGACGAAATCTTTGCAAATACAAAAGGCACAGAACCCATCTAAAATTCTCAGACTGTCAAAAAATTATATTTTACACTTTTGCAAGAACGCGGAAGGGTTTGGGAAACGAAGCGTGTCCCAAATGGAATCCGCAGTCGGAATTCACTTCCGACGAGGAAAACAGCACGTTTCAAGGCATTTTTATGCCGATGGAACGTACTGTTTATACATACAGTAACCACGTCAAAATCCTGATTTTGACGAAGGGTGTCGACTTTTTCGACACCCTCAATTCTGTGCCTTTTTTGTGTTACGGAACATACTGTTCTTCCACTTTTGTCACAACACCATTTTCCGAAGTAATCCAGAAAGGCAGGTATCCGCCTTCTTCTTCCAGATGCTTCTGCAGTTCTTTCCAGCTTTTCAGCTGTTTCTGCTCCACACCGTTTTCCGTGAATTCCACCACCAGAATTTCTGGTCGTTTTCCCATATCCATGGTTCTGTCGTTTTCCCATGTGCGAATATAATATCCGTTTGGCATTTCCATATTGGGGTCCAGATGCACCTGTGCCAGACGTTCTCTGTTTTCCTCTGTATACCACTGGGCTTCGTTCAATCTGAGCCACTCATTTTCAAAATCCAACTCTAAGATATACCCGAACTGTTTAGAGGACATATCTCCGTAAAAATCCTCTAGAGTTCCTTCTCTCACCACAATATCATCCGTAGTCACAGACCAAAGCCCCATTTCATCCCGCAGAAATGTCATGGCAACATCTTCGGGATTCAAAAGCCCTACCTTGTGTCCTTCGTCACACTGTGCCTGCTGTTCGGCGTAATAAACGTCTTCTTCCGCACCGCTGACATAGTTGTAATAAAGGTGTCCCAGTTCATCGCTCCATCGTTCCACGCACCAGATACCGCCATCCCCCTGTTTCACAGGCTGGGACAGAAGCAGCCGCTGATCACTATATCCTTTCTGCTGATGGAGAGATACGTCCACAATGATATGATTTCCCGGGTATGTTTCCGGTGTGAGATATCCTTTTTCCTCCAGAAGGACCCGCACCATAGTCCCCATTTCCTCTTGGGGCATAGTCTGTTCATAGAAACGCAGACTGCCAAAGCATACGCCAAATAAAGCCGCCTGTTCCTCTGTATAGGAAAATTCCGCAACGCCGCTTTCATCGGGTTCCGGCAGACTCATTGCCCCAAAGGCGTATTTTTCTGATTCCAGATACAGATAATCGCCTTCCTGTGTAACGCCCTCCGGCAGCTGCAAAGGCTTGTCGCTGTCCAGCTGGTATTGACATTCTCCCGACCAGACTTCCACAGCGATACCTTCCCCCAGCAATCCATCCACACAAGCATGCTGTGTCGCTTGCATCACTTCTCTGTCAATGATATGACTGCCCTGACTTTCCACCATAGAGACAATCTTTTCTTCCTCCATTCTGGCGATGTCATTGCTGTCATCCACTTTTTCCGGCGCACTCCAAATGGCGCATCCCACTGCCACCGCTGCCACAACTGCCAGCCCTGCCACAACAGAAACGGGCTTTTTGTATTGGAGAATATGCTTTACCCTTGTTTTGATGGGCTTTTCCCCAAAAGCCAAAGGGGTACCGAACCATCTTTCCTCTGCCGACAGCCGCACCAAAGAAAGAGAATATCCTTTTTTGATGTCTGTCCCCATTTTTTCCAACACCTTTTCATCACAGGAGCTTTCCATATCCGCTTCCATACACCGGAATGCCAGCCAAACCAGCGGATTGAACCAATGCAGACAAAGAATGACAAAAGCCCCTTGTTTCATGCGCATATCATGCCGTTTGATATGGATTCTCTCATGACAAAGCACATACTCCCGTTCTTCCTCTGTCAAATCCGCCGGAAGATAGATGCAGGGCGGCATTCCCATAACAAACGCTGTGGGCAGTCCTTCCACCTGATATACATTCGGTTCCAGCTTTTCCCCATTTTTCAGTTTCTTCCGCAGTTTCCAAGAAGAAATCATGCCGTATGCCAGCAAGATCACTGTCCCTGCAAACCAAACCACAGAAGCCCCTTCCACCATCCGTTCCATGGGAAAAACTTCTTCTCCCAATTTCCGCACTGGTGTCCGTTCTGCCACAAAATCATCCACGAGGGAAATCCCGCTTTCCACTTGCGGCACTGCTTGATAGAGCTTTTCCTGCCGAAAACTTTCCACCCCCACAGGCATAGGACTATAGGAAGTCTTAATGCGTACAGGCAGAATCAGTGCCAGAAATACCACCAGCCACAAACCATAAGAAATGGACTTAGGGCTTTTTTTCAGCAAAAACCGCAGAATCAGCACTGCCACAATGGCAAAACTGCCGTAAAGGGATAAATTCAAAATTTCCAGAAACAGTCCATCCATACTCAGCCCTCCTCGTATGTCTCAATAAGCTTTTTCATCTCCTCCACTTCTTTTGCTGTCAGCCCTTTCCCCTTTGCAAAGGCTGTGAGAAACTTTGGCAGGGAACCACCGAAGCTGTCTTTGACAAATTGTCTGCTTTCCTGTGCCTGCCATTCCTCTTTGGTATATACCGCCCGAATCATGCCTTTTTCATTGACAAAGACCCCTTTTTGCTCCAGTTTTTTCAGCATGGTATAGGTGGTAGACTTCTTCCAGTCCATTTCCTCTCCACAGATTTTCACCAATTCTGCCGAGGACATAGGAACATGCTTCCATAAAATCTCTGCCAATCGTTCTTCTGTTTCCGTCAATTGGTATCCCATGGTATCCCCCCTTTCGGTCTATAAGTTTTAGACTTCTTTTCTTTTAGTCTATAATCTATAGACCAATTTGTCAATGATTTGTTTCTATTTTCATACAAAAAAACAAAACAACAGTCTTTCCTTCAGAAAACATTGTTTTAAAAGAAAATATTTCCATAAAATCCTGATAAACAAGGAAAGCTGGAATCCTTCGCAAGAATTCCAGCTTTCTTTATCCCCCAAATATTCAGGGAAAATCTCCATATTTTATTTCACGGTGCTCCAGATATTACTGTAAGCCGTTGTATTTTCATCAGGAATCAATCCCAATCTCCAGAAAGATACCCCATTAACGCCCATCATTTTTGCCAGATCCATTTTATCCTGAATACTGCGGCTGTCCTCATACCAGATAACCTTGGTGGTATCTCCATCCTGCACTGTCATGTAAGGATTCCGGTACTTTTCAGAATATTCGGATTTCGCGCCGCTCTGCAAATAAGTCTGCAAGGTGTCATAATCATTGTCGATGCCCTGACTGTTGACAATAACGCCATTTTGCAGATCCCATTCCACGTTGGAAGAAGGGCTCATCCCCAGCACGACCTTGCTGCTGTCCGTCACACCGGTATTCTCATCAGTAATGGCATGGAGTCCATAATATACCTGATCAAAAGGAGAAACAGGCGTTGTAGTAAAGCCGCTTTGCTGTACATCAGCGGAAATATTCTTTGCCTCGTAATCATAAGCCATCATAATGACTTTGTCCGCAATTTCGCCAATGGCTTTGTAGTCATATCCATCGTAATAACTGCCGTCTTTTGTTGCCGGATGAACTGCCACATACAGACTCTTTCCTTCTGCTGTCAATGCTGTATCCAGTTCTTTCAGGAACGCCACGAAATTCTGTTTCAATGTACTGCCGCGAAGCCCTTCAAAGTCAATGGTGACTCCTTCATAAGGATTTCTGCCCAGTTTCTTATAAGTCACTGTCACTTCTTCCATAATGGCGTTCACTGCTGCTGTGCGGTTTTCCGCATTGTTCAAAATGGTCTGCGCCTGTGTGGCATCCGACAGGAAAACATTCAGATTGGTCTGGACACCGCTATTCTGCAGTTCTTCTACAATCTGTTCATAGCCTTCCGGCACTGCCCATTCATTGTTGTTCTCATAAAGGGTATTGACCACAATACTTCCGTCGTCACGATATTCCATTTTGCTCCAGCCAAAAGAAACAGCGTCCATTTCCTTTGCCAGATCTTTCTGCCCATAGGAAGAAAAAGCGTAGAATCCATGGACAAAATCTGTATCACTGTTCATTTTGTTATAGCACCGCAGCATCATGGCTGCCGCTTCTTCTCTGGTGGCTGTTCCGCTTGGCACAAACTGCCCATCGCCTTTGCCGCTGACAATGCCGAAATCGTAAGCCAGATTGATATATCCCTTGTTGCTTGTCACATCTGTGAATGGAGAAGCTGCCTCTGCCGCCGTTTCCACCAGATTGTCATAGCCCAATCCTTTTACCAGCATCACAGCCATTTCCTCTCTGGTAATATTGTCATTGGGGCGGAAATTCTGGGCGCTGTCATCCAAAGCTCCATGCTGTGCTGCCGTTTCCACACTCTTGAAATACCATTGGTTCACATCCTGATTATCCGCAAAAGAACCGCTCTGGGCATCCACCAGTTTCCAGCCAAACATCCGGCACATCATGGACACAAACTGCCCTCTTGTCACCGTTTGTCCCAGACCAAAAGTACCATCATCCATACCGCTGATGAAACCAATCTCGCTGGCTTTCACCACTTCGTTATACGCCCAATGGTCTGTGGGCACATCGGGAAACTGCGCACCAAAAGCCGTTGCCGACCAGAGGGTTCCCATTGCCGCCGCCAAAAAAATGACCTTTCCTTTCATACCCGTTCCTCCTTTGCATTCCAAAATCCTTTTGTGCAAAAAAAGCTGCATGGAACTGGCATTTTTCTGCCGTCCATACAGCTTTTTCTTTCTGTCTGTGTTGCCGCAAAACAGAGAAGTCCTTTGCTGCATTGCGTTCCTTACAGCTTTATTTTACTCCTCTTTTTTCCGTTTGTCTTTTACAAAATTCTTAATCCGTTCTCTTTTCCAGAAAATGACAACTCCAAGCACAAGAACTACACATCCGGCAATGGGTGGGACCACATGCCACAAAGGTGTCCGTTCCGCATAGAACGTAAACTGGGTACCATCTGCGTTAAAGCACAGATACTGTCCATCTTTCTGGGTATCCAAAGGCACAGCGCCGCCATCTTTCACCAGATACAGCTTCAGCAGTCCGCCGCCTTCCGGTATGCAGTACCGCATCAAATGCGTAATGCTGCCGTCTTCTGGCAATGTTACCTTCCAGCCTTCTACGAATTTACTGCTGTCCATACTGCCCACGTCTTCCGCAGTCACAGGTTCCATGGCAATTTCGTCGCCATCTTCAAAACTGCCTTGTGCCAGCAGAATGGAAAGCATTGCTTCGCCTCTGGTCTGTGGTGATGCGATGGAAGAACTGCGCTGGGTGTAAACGGCTTCGATAACTCTGTCAAATGTAACAGTTTCCGGCAATTCTTCCCAATTTCCGGAAGAACCTTCCAGTTTTGGCACTTCTGGAATAGGCTTGCTGTCTGTTTTTTCACCGTAGGTGTATGCTACATCATCCACCACGGCACCGTTTGCCATATAAGTCAGATAGAAAGAACGGAATCGTTCCGGCAGCCCTTCTATGGCAATGAAATCTTCGTACGCCATAGGTTCTGCTTCTCCGGCAAAACTGATGTCGTCCACACCGCCCCAGTCGCCGTCTACAAAGTAATTGCCTTTTACATTGCCTTCTGCTTTTCCGGCAATGGCACCGGCTGCTTCTTCCGCATCCGTCAGTTCCACCATGGCACGGCAGTCAAAGATGTCTGTACCATATCCGGCAATACCGCCGGTATAGCTGCCGCCGCTCAATGAAACTTTGGCATCACTGTTTCGTACCACAGAGTCAGAGCTGCCCACAATGCCGCCGATATAATCGCCGTCACTGCTGGTCACTTTGCCATAAGCCTCACATTTGTAAATGCTGCCCAGCTTCATATAACCAGCAATGCCGCCTACATAATCTTTTTTCCCGGTCACTGTTCCGTAGTTTACAGAACCCCGCAGGACAGCTTTTGTCTGGAAATGCTGATTCAGGGAAGTATCCCCCTGTCTTGTCAGGTCGTCTTCCGGGTCAAAGTCGTATTCCACCGCAATGGCGCCGCAGATCCCCCCGGTATCCACATCGCCTTCCACTTTGCCGTAGTTGCGGCAGTTTTCTGTGACCCCTTCTGTGGAAGAAGTCACTTCTTCTGATATATCTTCATAAATCTCTTCTTCTTCGCCATCATCCAGCAGTTTTTCATAAATATCCCGCATGATATCCATGATGCTCCGCATCTGGTCATTCATTGCCCGCAGATCAGAAATCAAGATGTCGCCATTGTCCCCCATTTCGTCTGTCATCTGTTCCACTTCGTCGAAAATGGAACCTGTCTGATCCAGCAGATTGTCCACCTGCTCTTTGTATTCCGCATCGGGCACAGAAAACTGGGGTGCGCCGCCTTCCCGGAAATCCCGGATTGCCCAGCGCATGTCTGTTACCATATCGGATAATCCATCCTGAATGTCCTGCATTTTTTCCACAGAACGTTCCAGTCTGGATAAAGCACTGTTCAGGTCAGAAGCCATATCACTGCCGCTGTCCAAGGCATCCCCCATCTCGTTTTTCGTGTTGTTGATGGCACGAATGACACCGTCACCGGCAGACTTCAGATAAGTCACATTCCCCTGCAAATCTGCCAGCGCTTCTTCCATGGCTTCCCAGTTGCCCACAGAACCAATGACATTTTGGACACTCTGGTTTACATCTTTCCATGCGTCTTTGTAATTCTGTACCGCACGATCCAGCTTTGTCAAACCGCTGTTGGCACTGTCGATGGCATCTTGTCCAGCCTGCGCTGCATCCTCCAAACGTTCTACAGATTTATGGAGCTGATTCAATGCGTCTGTAATATCGTCTGCCACATCTTCTCCAGTTCCCAGAATATCTTCCAAGTCACCCAGGAAACGGTCTGCCCGTGCACTCAGGTCATTGATAGTCATAATGGTATCATCCACATAATCTTCTGTCCGGTGTACCAGATAGTCCGTGCTTTCTCTGGCTTCATCGGACATGGCGGAAATATTGTCCAGACGGAAAGAAACGTCATCCATAGTGGTTTCCGTGTGGTCCAGCATGCCGTCCATAATGTCCTGCAAACCCGAAAAAGCATCGGAAAGCCGTTCCAGATCGTCTTTGCCGAATTTCAAAATCAGGTAAGGCTCCATCTGCCCTACAACACCGCCTACGTCTTTTCTGCCGTAAACAGCACCGCGGTTTTCGCAGTCGTGGAGATAGCCAGACTGTCTGCCGGCAATACCGCCCACATTATACCCCACATGTGGGTATCCGATTTCCCCTACGTTTTTGCATCCCTGCAACAGCCCGGAGGAAAATCCCGTAATACCGCCAGTATCTGTATATACAGAAAGGTTTTCCGTATTGTTGATATGGGTCACATCAATATCATCCAATGTAGGGGCAATTTCTGCACCATCTGTATTGACACTGCTTTCGTTGATACAGCGGATGATGCTGCCAAGGTTTTGCCCTGCAACACCGCCAGTGTAGTGTTCCCCACGGATTTCGCCTCGAACGGTACAGCCCGTGATGACCCCGGTGTTTTCATTGATGCCGGCAATACCACCAATGTTGTTCTTGCCGTCTACCACACCGTTGAACATACAATTTTCAATAGTGCCGCTATTGTGTCCCACAATACCGCCAATGGCGCTTTTCCCGCCAGATGGCTCCCATGTGCCTGTAACCGTCAGGTTTTTCACCACTGCACCTTCGCTCACATAACGGAATACCCCTGTGTCAGAAGCCGCTGACGTATAAGAACCCATATGGATGCTGTGTCCATTGCCGTCAAAGGTGCCGCTGAATACAGGCACCGGCGTAAAACTGCCGCCCAAATCCAAATCTGTATCCAATACAACAGTCTTGCCTACAGACCAGGTATCCAGCTTACAATTTTTCACAAATGATTTCCAATCCTCTGCCGTAGCGATGCGGATTTCTCCCCCATCGGATGCAAAGGCGCTCAAAGGCAGACCAAAAACCAGCATCGCTGCCATGAGTAATGATATGATTCTTTTACTGATTTTCATGGGTCTGCCCCTCCTCTCTTTCGGTTTCTTCCGTTTGTTCCTCAGGCAGTTCCTCTTTTGGCTTTTCTTTCTTGCCTTCTGTATCTACAATGGCATGGACTTCCCCATGAATAACCCCCTGTACTTTCGCATCAATGGTACCGGAAACATAACCCCGGATATGACCATTGACACGGACAGAACCTTCCATTTCGTGGCTGAGTTCCGGCGGCTTGATGGCAAACATGGTCCGTTCGATAACCTTGTCCCCCAGCAGCAAAATTTCCGGCAATACAAACATAACCAGGAAAATGGATAAGATGGTACCACGTCCCAGACAAATGCCGATGGATGCAACGGTAGGGTCAGAGGACATGAACCCAATCAAAAGCCCTGCCGCAGCCAGCATAGAACCGGATGTAATGATGGTCGGAAATGACTGATTCAATGCCAGAATGATGGCTTTGTGAGGGGGCATCTGTTTTTTCAGTTCCATATACCGGTTGGAAATAACGATGGCATAGTCAATGTTTGCCCCCATCTGTATGGAGCTGACCACCAGATAACTGAGGAAGAACAAATTGCTGTGCATCAAATACGGGAAGGAGAAGTTGATCCATACACTTCCCTGAATCACCAATATCAGCAAAATGGGCAGCCCAACGGACTGGAATGTAAAGAGCAGTACCAGAATGACAAATACAATGGAAAGGACACTGATCATCACATTATCCCGGCTAAAGGAGCTGGAAAGGTCAAAGTCACTGGTGCTGTTGCCTACCAGCAGAAAATCATCGTAATATCTTCCCACGTCTTCCCGGAGCACATCCAGGAATGCGAAGGTTTCCTCCCCTTCTTCCGGCAGATTTAAATCCAGTACCAAACGGGAGTAATTTTCTCCTTGCAGCTGTTTTCTGGCATCGTCGATTTTTTCATATGCGTCATCCAAATCCCGCTGCATTTCATCGTCCAGTTCCACATACCCTTTGTCCGCTTCCTCATGGACAAACAAAAACATATCAATGAGGGGCACTTCGTAATTATCCAGATTGCCAATGACATGACCATATTCCTCATTCTTGATGCCGTAAGCACCATACAGGAGTTTTGCCACTTCCACATCCAGGTCCATCATTTCCGCGAATTTTCTGGGTGTCAAAGCGTCTGCCAGCATGTAATCGTCTTCTGCTTCCGCGTTGGCAATACCCAAAGCCGAATTGACTTCGGGATGCTTCTGGATATCTGCCAGCAGTGCCCGCTCGCTGTCATAATCCCCTTTTGGAATGACAATTGCCAATGTATTTTGTCCCCCAAAGGTTTCTTTGATTTTATCATCGGCAATGGTATTCTCACTTTTCTGGAAAGAAGTAATCTGTGTGTACCCATAAGCATAGGGGCACATAGAAGAAAACTTAAATACCACAATCAGCAAAATCAGGAAAATAGGTGGGACAATGTACTGCATTTTGATAACAATACGTCCCAAGCCGTCAATACTTGGTACAAAGTTTTTATGATGTGTCTTATCAATGCCCTTACTGAACAACATCAGCAAACCGGGCATCAATGTAAATACGGACAGCAGACTGCAAAAGATGGCTTTGATGAGGACTCTCCCCATATCAAACCCAATGCCGAACTGCATGAACATCAGCGCGCCCAAACCGGAAATGGTAGTCAAGCTGCTGGCTGAAATTTCTGGAATGGCTTTGCTCAGTGCCGTAATGGTCGCCTCTCGTGGTTCCATATGCACTCGTTCCTCGCTGTAACGATGACAAAGGATAATGGCATAGTCAATGGCAAGAGCCAATTGGAGCACCACCGTTACAGAGTTGGAAATAAAGGAAATCTCTCCAAAGAAGAAGTTGGTTCCCATATTCAGTACTGCTGCCGCAATGAATGTCAGCAGCAATACAGGAATTTCCATATAGGTCTTAGATGTGAGCAACAGTACACTGACAATGATCACCGCTGCCACAACCATAATCATTTTCATTTCTTCTGCCAACAAGTCGGAACGGTTGTTGCCCACTTCCGTGGAAACGTACAAGTCATAGGGCGCAAGTTCTTCCTTCAGTTCATTCAGTGCTGTTAAGGAAATATCGTCATCCACTTCCCCGTCAAAAGTCACATCAAACAGCGCCGCTGCCCCTCTGTAGTGGTCTTCCGTTTCATCAAATTCCACTTCTGAAATGCCTTCTATTTTCTCCAAATCCTCCGATAGGGTCAGCGCTTGGTCATATGTAATGTTGTTGACCATGACACGGGCTGTGGCAAATGTGGTGAATTCCTCATCCATCAAGTCCAGCCCACGCCTTGTTTCCGTTTCTTCCGGCAGATAGGACGTCAGGTCGTCATTGACCGATACCCATCCGCTGGCAAATATGGAAAAGAGCATTGCCGCCCCGTATAATAGAAAGAATAAATTTCGTTTGTCTACAATCAGCGTCGCCAATTTTTCCCAAAAGGAACGCTCGTTTTTTTCTTTTTTCATGGTTCCACCCGTTTCTATCTGCTGCTTCATTTTTCTTCATAGCAGCGCATACTTTCTTGATTTTATCTATAAAAAAATATAATGGCTTTGCTGGAAAAATGCCATAGACAATTTGATGTATTTTGTATAAAAAACACACTGCAAAGAAAACTTGGCAAAAGTATTGACAAGTAAACTTGGCAATGCTATGCTGAAAATACCAAGTAAACTTGGCAAGGAAAACATTTTTAAAATCGGGGGAAATGTTATCATAAAGGAGGGGCACTTTTATGGATAAAAACGAAATCTTACGGCGCAGTCAAGAAGAAAACCAATATGGTGATGAACGTGAAAAACAGATTGAAGCAAAAAGTGAATCCTTTGGGCAAAACATAATTGTTTTTGGTTTGATTATTCTGACGGTTTTTAATTGGATAAAAGGACTTCCGGTAAAACATTTTATAGCAATTTTCTGGGCAAGCGTAGCCGCAAAGTATTATTATCTTTTCTGGAAAAATCGCAAAAAACGAGATCTCTTCTGGGGTTTGCTTACCACTGCCACTTGTCTGGGTAATCTCTTTTTGCTATATTGGGAGGTATTTCAATGAATAAAGAAGAAATTTTAAAACGCAGTCAAACAGAAAATATGTTGGGAGATGAACGGGATCAGCAAATCCGCACAGAAAGTGATTCTTTCAGCCTGATTTTCACACTGGCTGTCACACTGCTTCTGGTAGCTGTCAATTCCATAAAAGGTCTGCCCAGCGATGGCTTCCTGGCAATTTTCTGGGCAAGCATCTCCGGCAGAGATTGTCTCCTTTTTTACCGTCATCGCAAAGTCTATCACGGCGTCATTGCTTTGGCTGCCGCTGTACTTTGTATCGCAAACATCATTGAGTATTTAGGGGGAATCTAAATGGATATCGCTTGCAGGCAAAAAGAGAATATTCTGCGGGATGCGTTTGCCGCTTTCGTAAAGCAGAAAGCTCAAGCAAACACCTATATTGTCATTCTGATATATAGTGCTTTGGCATGTTTGATCTTTTTCCTGCAAACCTGTTTCACAGGCAGGGCTTATGGCGATTACATAGCATATCTCTTTTGTTTTTGACGGTCGTTCTTTCCAGCATTTCCGCAGCCACAGAAAAGCGAAAGACATCCTCTTTGTGCTGATTGCCCTTTGTATTGCCATCATCACATTTGTCAATATCTTAAATCATGGAATGGAGATCCTCTGATATGCCAAAAGAAAAAGAACCAAAAAACGAACTTATTCTCCGCAACCGCTTAAAAGAAGCCCGTGCGGAGCAAAACTTATCGCAAAGCCAGTTAGCGGAGATGGTAGGTGTTTCCCGAAACACCATCAGTTCCATTGAAACAGGGCAGTTTAACCCCACAGCAAAACTGGCTTTGATCCTCTGCATTGCATTAGATAAAAAATTTGAAGACTTGTTTTATTTCGACTAAAAAACTGCCAGTTTCCGTCGTCTGGAATCTGACAGTTTTTCTATGTTTATCTATTGATACTTATCCACACCATGTTTTTTATTTCATACATTTTATCCACAGATTTTTTTATTTTTCCTCTGCTTTTCCACTTGTTCCACAGTTTTCAGCCTGATTTCTACACAATGCCTGCCATCGCGGCTCCTCTTTCAAAAAACCATAGATTTCCTCCTCCGCAAAAGACTGTAAAAGTTGTTTTTTCATATTTACTAATAGCTCTGGCTGCATTTCCTGAAATATCATGTGCTCATACAGCCATGCCTGCCGAAAACCGCCTATTCCTGCCACACTGTCAAGCACCTTTTCCATGGTATCCAGAGCCAGTTCTCGGTTTTGTTCCAACACCGCCAAATCCAATTGGGGTACAACCTCATAAAATTTTCCCATTTCAAAGCATCGAGCCAATTCCCCTTGTTTTTCAGCCAGCTTTCCTGCTCGTTCCCTGTCATTTTCTTTCCGTGCCAGCTGATACATCCCATGGAGGATGGCACTCATCCGCTGATAATCCCCAAAGAGCAATTCTTCATAAGCTTTGTATGCCTCTTTGATACGTCCCGTTTCTCCGTAAATCTGTGCCTGCATTCGCTTCCGTTCTGGATTCTGTATGGAAAAATACTGCAAATACGTTTCTGCTTCTTCATATTCTCCTTTTCGTCTGTAATATCCCACCAATCCACTGGCAGCCCGCATACGCACACTTTCCTCTGAACTCTCCAGCAGATACTGATATAAGGAACAGATTTCTTTTTCCTTCTTTTCTGCCTCTGGCACCTCATGGGTGATGGCGTATGCCTCAAAACATGCCGCCATATTCAAGACTAAATCTTCGCAGTTGGGATACTGTTCCATTTGTTTTTTCGCCCATTCAAAAGCTTCTCCGTAACTGGTTTCTTTCAGCATTTTCTGCGTCTTTTCCATCAGTTCTTTGATTTCTTTGGGCGTCAGATTCTCCCGATAAGACAAAAGGGTATCTGTAGAAATCTCCAGCAATCTGGCAATGGGTGCCAACAGGGCAATATCAGGACAAGTGACCTCCCTTTCCCATTTATTCACTGCAGAAGCCGTCACGCCCAGTCGTTCTGCCATTTCTTCCTGTGTGAAATTCCGCTCTTTTCTGTATTTCCGAATGACTTTTCCCAGCATCATCCTGTCATCTCCTTTTTCGCAATTGCAAAGATCTCTGCTGCAATCAGCATACCAGAAAACCGCCCCCTCACAACGGAGCCTTTTTCAACGATTCCGCAAAAAAATAGCGCACCATTCACATTTTCAGACACAAAAAAAGGACATCCTCTTTCAGGGGCATCTTCATAAGAAAACAAAGAAAGCCAAAATCCTTTGTAATCATAAGGATTTTGGCTTTCTCATTTTGTTTAGATTGTTATGTTTTCTTATGAAGACAGCCGTCGCAATTCACCTTAAGAAATCAAAGAAAAGGAAATCAATGTTTTCTTAAGGTGAAGTTGCTTTGAGAATGTCCTTTGGAAATTCGGTTTTAAATTACTTCAGAGTAACTTTAGCGCCTACTTCTTCCAGTTTAGCTTTGATGCCGTCAGCTTCTTCTTTGGAAGCCTGTTCTTTCAGCATCTTAGGAGCGCCGTCAACCAGTTCTTTCGCTTCTTTCAGGCCCAGACCTGTTACTTCACGAACAACTTTGATAACTTTGATTTTTTCGGAACCAACTTCTGTCAGTTCTACGTCGAATTCTGTTTTTTCTTCAGCTGCGCCACCTGCTGCGGGACCAGCTACTACTGCAACACCAGCTGCTGCGGATACACCAAATTCTTCTTCTGCTGCTTTAACCAGATCGTTCAGTTCGATTACTGTCAGTTCTTTTACAGCTGCAATGATTTCTTCGATTGTCAATTTTGCCATTTTAAAGCACCTCCGATTATTTTCGTATAATTTTCGTAATTTATTTCTTGATTTATGCTGCCTTTAAGCAGCCGCCCACAGAATTATTCTGCTGCGCTTTCGCCTTTTTTCGCGATCTGATCGATAACGCGAGCGAAGGAAGACATAGGGGATTTGAAGCTGCCCAGCAGTTTGGAAAGCAGTACATCTCTGGAAGGGATGTCAGCGATTACTTTCATGCCGGCTGCGTCATACAGAACGCCTTCAACAACACCTGCTTTGAATTCCAGTTCTTTTACATCTTTCGCAACTTTGTTGATGATGCTTGCACCAGCAGCTGCATCTTCATAAGAGAATGCGAATGTGCTGGGGCCGGACAGATATGCGTCCAGACCTTCGAACTGTGTACCCTGGATTGCGAAGTGAACCATTGTGTTTTTGTATACTTTGTAATCCACGCCAGCTTCTCTCAGCTGTTTTCTCAGAGCAGTATCCTGTTCTACTGTCAGGCCTCTTGCGTCAACCATAACAACGGAAGTAGCCTTTTCCAGTTTTTCTTTGATTTCATTAACAATAACTTGTTTCTGTTCAATCTTTGCCATGTTTACACCTCCTCGAAGTAATCAATATGATGAAAAAGCCTCTTTGCACATAGACAAAGAGGCTTATATTTACGCTCTAAAAACAAGCAAATTCCTCGGCAGGATTTACGCACGAGGCACCTGCTGTCTACGGGCAATATGAGATTTTTCTCGTTTCAACTTGTTTAGTATACACCAAAGTCAAGCTGTTGTCAATAACCTCTTAGAGATTATTCGGAAATTTTTGCAGCGTTTACTTTCACGCCGGGACCCATTGTTGTTGTCAGTACAACGCTCTTCAGGTACTGACCTTTCGCAGCAGCGGGTTTTGCTTTTATAATTGCACTCATCAGAGTCTGGAAGTTTTCTGTCAACTTCTCGGAACCGAAAGATACCTTACCTACAGGAACATGGATGATGTTTGTTTTATCCAGACGGTATTCGATTTTACCAGCTTTGATGTCGTTGATTGCTTTTGTTACGTCCATTGTAACTGTACCAGCTTTGGGGTTAGGCATCAAGCCTTTGGGACCCAGTACACGACCCAGACGACCAACAACGCCCATCATATCGGGTGTTGCTACTGCAACGTCAAAACCGAACCAGTTTTCATTCTGGATTTTGGGGATCAGATCCTCTGCTCCTACGAAATCCGCACCAGCTGCCAGAGCTTCTTCAGCTTTGTCGCCTTTTGCGAATACCAATACACGAACTGTTTTACCTGTGCCGTGGGGAAGAACGACTGCACCACGAACCTGCTGATCAGCATGTCTGCTGTCAACGCCCAAACGAATATGTGCTTCTACAGTTGCATCAAACTTTGTTGTGGAAGTTTTCTGCACCAGATCGATAGCTTCTGCTGTATCATAGAGAGCTGCTCTGTCTACCAGTTTCGCAGCTTCAACATATTTTTTTCCTCTTTTCACTTTCGTGACCTCCTTATGTGGTAATATCGGGAGAATTCCCTCCCACTGTACCGGCTAATGCCGTCTGTCTTGTCTTATTCTTCTACAACGATACCCATGCTTCTTGCTGTACCGCAGATCATGCTGTATGCTGCTTCAACGCTAGCTGCATTCAGGTCAGGCATTTTCAGTTCAGCAATTTTCATTACTTCTGCCTTGGGAACTTTTGCAACTTTTGTTTTGTTAGGCACACCGGAACCGGATTCGATACCAGCTGCTTTTTTCAGCAGAACTGCTGCGGGGGGTGTCTTTGTGATAAATGTATAGCTTCTGTCCTGGTAAACTGTGATAACAACAGGAATGATCAGACCTGCCTGAGAAGCTGTTTTTTCATTGAATTCTTTACAGAAACCCATGATGTTCACACCATGCTGACCCAGAGCGGGACCAACAGGAGGAGCGGGAGTTGCTTTCGCTGCGGGAATCTGCAATTTGATATAACCTGTTACTTTTTTTGCCATGAGTGGCACCTCCTATAAATGTGGTAATTAGCGGGGATTTTCCCTCCCACCGGCGACATAAGCCGCCTTCTTCTGTCAACTGTTAAATCTTGTCAATCTGAGCGAAATCAAGTTCTACCGGTGTTTCTCTGCCAAAGATGGAAAGACTTACGACCACCGTCCGTTTGTTTGTGTTGATTTCCTGAATCACACCAACGGAATTTGCGAAAGGACCGCTGGCAACGCGAACGGAATCCCCCAGTTCTACATTCAGGTTTTCCACTTCGCCGCCAATGCCCATAGCATATACTTCCGCATCTGTCAGTGGTACGGGTTTGGAGCCGGGACCTACAAAGCTTGTTACCCCTCTGGTATTTCTGACGATGTACCATGTTTCATCTGTCATGATCATCTTCAGAAGTACATAGCCAGGGAATACTTTGCGCTGTACAGTCTTTTTCTGACCGTCTTTGATTTCCACAACATCCTGCAAAGGCACGCTCACCTCATGGATGAGATGCTGCATACCTCTGTTTTCCACGGTTTTCTCGATATTCGCCTTTACCTTGTTTTCATAACCGGAATAGGTATGCACAACATACCACTTGGATTCGGCAGATGTGTTTGTGTTCATTTCTTCCGGCTTGTTGATTTCTTCAGACATACAACCATCCTTTTTCTCGTCGTTTCCTTAACCTAAAAGATTGATCAGCGTGTCATACCCTGCGGAAAATACCGTATCCATGCAAGTAATGATGACACCCACAATCAAGGATGTTACGATGACCGTTGCCGTGCTTTTGACGATATCCACGCGACCGGGCCAAACGATCTTTTTGAACTCAGCCTTGTAATCTGCAAAGCCGTCACGTTCTTTGCCTTCGCTGTGCTTGGACTGCTTCGGCGTTACTTTTTTAACTTCCTTCGTTTCATTTGGGCTTGTCATGTTCTTTTCTTCCATACGCTTCACTTCCTTTTTGGGAGTAGCCTCAATTACTTCGTTTCCTTGTGTAATGTATGGGCTTTGCAGAACTTACAATACTTTTTGATTTCCATTCTGTCAGGCATAACTCTCTTGTCTTTGGTTGTGCTGTAGTTTCTCTGTTTGCACTCAGTACAAGCTAAGGTAATCCGTGTTCTCAAGACTTCCACCTCCATTTGATGATTTTCACTTTTTTGCATAAAAAAAAGACTTGCGTCCTTTTCCCTAACAGAATATCACAAGTCCTTTTTGCTGTCAACCATAAATTTCGAAAAAACATTGATTTTCTGCCGTTTTCTCAAAATTTGGCACATTTTTTTACTGATTTTTCAAAAAATCTTCCAGAGCGATGGCAAGCTGATCAGGACAGCTGGTATCTCTGGGGCCGCAAGTGATGCCGCGCAGTCTTTTTGCAGCTTCCTCCGGTGTCATGCCTTCTGCCAGTGCAGCCAGACCTTTGTGGTTGCCGTCACAGCCGCCCAGGAAAGAAATGTTTTTCACAACGCCGTCTTCAATGTCAAATTCCACTTTTCTGGCACAGATGCCCTTGGGTTCATATGTGATATGCATGTTTTCTCCTTCTTTCTACAAAATTCTCTCTAAAGCGCTAAAAAACAGCATATCACATTTTGTCTGAAATTGCAATAAATGAGCCTTTTAGTTCCTGTATTTTCCAAGGGGATATGTAATCAAAAACAGTACCGCAGCTGCCAGTACCATAGTCGCTCCTGCGGAAGTATCTCCGTAATAGGAAATGGTCAAACCTGCCAAAGCAGATACCAGACCAAATACCGTTGTCAGCCAGTGATACCCCCTTGCGCTGCGTGTGACGTTTCTTGCGGCAGCCGCAGGCAGAATCAGCAGAGAGTTAATCATCAGAATACCGATGGCGCGGATAGATACCATAACCGCCACAGCCACCATGATAACGAAGATGTTTTCCATCAAAACTACCCTTACGCCACGGCTGGCAGCCAATGAACGGTTGATGCTCAGCAGAAGCAGCTGATTGTAAAACACTGCCCAAAGGATATACACCCCAATGAGTACCAGCAGCAGCACCAGCAGATCCGTCTGGCTTACAGTCAGGATGTCCCCAATAAGATAAGAGGAATACTTACTAAAACCGCCGCTTCCAGACAGAATCACGATACCCAGTGCCATAGCTGAGGAAGAAAACACGCTGATGATGGTATCAGAAGAAGCCATATTTGCCGCTTTTACCTTTGTAATGACCAAACTCAGGAAAATCCCGAATGCCAGCATAGCAAGGATGGGATTATCCAATCCCAAAAGCACTCCCAGCCCAATGCCTGTAAAAGCACTGTGTCCAAGGGCATCGGAGAAAAATGCCATTTTGTTGTTTACCGCCATGGTACCCAACAGGGCAAAAAGCGGCGCGATAAGCACTGCCGCCAGAAAGGCATTTTTCATAAAATCATATTGAAACATGGAAAGAGGAAGGCTTTCCAGAAATCCGTAAATGACGCTCATGCTTCCCCCTCCTCTTTTTCCAGATAGCCAAACACACTGCGGAATGCCTCTGTTGCGTATACCTCATCGGCATCCCCCTGTGCAATGACTGTTTTGTCCAGCAATACCACTTTATCCGCATATCGACGAATCAGGCTCAAATCGTGAGAAACCAGAAGGATTGCCATGTGGTATTTGTCCCGCAATTCTGTTACCCGATGGTAAAACAAATCCAGCCCTGCCATATCCACACCGGAAACAGGCTCGTCCAGAATGAGCAGGTCTGGCACCGGATTGGTTGCCAGCGCCAGCAGAACTCTTTGCAGTTCCCCGCCGCTGAGGGCACCCAGTCGTCTGTCTGCCAGATAGGCGCAGTTCATATCTTCCAGCATTTCCTGAATCTGTTTCTTTTCACTCTTTCCGATTTTCCACCATACAGGACTTTTGCCTCTTGCCGCTGCCATAAAGTCCGAAACACTCACAGGCGTAGAACGGTCAAAATCCATCTGCTGAGGCACATAGCCAATTTTCGGCTGTACAATCTTTGCTCCATGGTGGTCCTGATAAGAAATTTCTCCTTTATAAGGACGTTCTCCCAAAATGGCTTTTAATAATGTTGTTTTGCCTGCGCCATTTTTCCCGATGAGGGCTGTCAGCTCCCCGCAATGAAACTGCAAATTGATGTTATCCAGCAGGGTATCCTGTCCGCTGACCACCTGTATGTCTTTTAAGGTAATGCTGCATAGCCCACAGCTGTTGTGTGTCTGCATGTTCGTTCCTTCTTTCGTTTCTTATGACAATGCATCTGCCAAAATCTGCAAATTCCGTTCCATTCCCAGACGATATACGTCTTTGTTCAGCTCACCGGAAGTGATGGGGTTCAGTTCTACCACTGTTGCCCCTGTTTCCGCTGCCAGTGTTTCTGCATATTTCATGCCTGCATCGTCTGCTGCCAACAGTAGTTTGATACCGTCCTCTTTGATTTCTTCAGCCGCTTCTGCCATTTCTTTTGCAGAAGGTTCTTCATTCTCGTCAGCATAAATGCCAACGCCCACTTCCAGACCGCACAGCTCTGTCAGATAAGGGAATCCTTCATGGAATACTGCCACTTCTGTGCCCGGTGCCGCTTGGATGGCTTCTGCCTGTGCAATGACGCTTTCCATGCTTTCTGCAAAAGTAGCTGTGTTTGCCGCATACTTATCTGCATTTGTAGGGTCTGCCTGAGAAAGGGCGTCACAAATCACTTCTGCCTGCTTCACCCCATTGGAAGGATTCAGCCAGATATGTGCGTTTACTTCTTCTTCGCCCTCTTCTTCCCCTTCATGGGCATGACCATGGTCGTCGCCTTCCAGTGTCACAGAACCAGTGGATGTATCTACAATAAACAGGTCAGGATACTGTCCCATAACCTTATCCAGAAAGCTTTCCATGCCCAAACCGTTGATGAACAGCACATCTGCGCCTTCCAGTGTTTTCATATCTTCTGTTGTCAGTTCATAGTCGTGGAGGCAGCCTGTCTGGGGCTGTGTCATATTTTTCAGTGTCACGCCTTCCACGCCGTCTGTCACATTTGCTGCCAGCAGATAAACAGGATAAAAACTTGTCACAACGGTCAAGCCGTCTGCCTGTGCTGTTTCTTCTGTTGTATTTTCACTACCATTGCCGCAGCCGCCCAAAACCATTGCCGCAGCCAAACAAAAAGCCAATATCTTCTTCATATGGCATCTCCTCTCCATTCTAAATGCAATTCAGTTGCAAAATGATTGTATGCCCTTTGTTCCCACTTGTCAAGCCGTTTTTTTCTGGTATGATAAAAGTATGCATCACAAATGACCGGAGGATTTTTATGATACGTAAGTTTCAAAACCATACACCACAAATACCAGATTCCTGTTATATCTTTCCCACTGCCACCATCATCGGCGATGTGGTATTAGGCGAAAATGTCATTGCCTATCCTGGCGTTGTCATCCGCGGCGAACGCCATAAGGTAGTCATTGGCGATAACACCAATCTGCAGGAAAACAGCACCATTCATATGGAATGGGACAGAGACTGCATCATCGGCAGCGGCGTCACCATCGGACATAACGCCATTATCCACGCCTGCACCATCTGCGATAACGTATTGGTAGGCATGGGTGCCATCGTACAGGACGGCGCTGTCATTGGCGAAAACAGCTTCATTGGTGCAGGTGCGCTCATTCCCCGCAAAATGATTGTTCCGCCCGGCAGCATGGTCTACGGCTTTCCTGCTCGGATTGTACGCCCCATTACGCAAGCAGAATATGAAGAAATCCGGGAATCTGCCGCAGAGTATCAGCTCTACAAACAAGATCTGGAAGCACAGGATGCAGCCTTAGCAAAAGAAGGGTTTCTGGACTGACTTTTGTACCTATAAAGTCAGTTCCCAAAAAATTGTATCAGATGGTTTTATGCTGCAAATGCCCATTTTCCGGTACATCCTGCCCCTTTGTTTCCTTATGCATCTATTTTTATACCAAATTTCGTAAATATTCCTTGCACAATACGAACTTTTGATATAAAATAGGCTTGTAGAATGATAAAGGAGGTGTATCCAATGGCTCACAAAATCGGACCCGAATGCATCGGTTGCGGCGCTTGCGCTGGCGAATGTCCTACAGGTTGCATCCACGAAGCTGGTGGCGTTTACGAAATCAACGCTGCTGAATGTATCGACTGCGGTACATGTGCTGGTGCTTGTCCTACAGGCGCAATCAAAGCTGAATAATTTCAACTATAAAAAAAGTGAGTGCAAACTCACTTTTTTTGTTTCCCAAAAAATAAGCACGAAATCAAATTCCATTGATTCCGTGCTCTTTTTTTATTTAAAGTCCAATTTTATAAAATGTTCTATACACTTGCTTTCTCATTCATTCCCATCAAGCGCTTTTTTCCACTTTGATGGTTTTCAGCACATCCGCCAATGCATTGTGATACTGCAATACCAAATCCGCTTCTTCTGTGCCCGGTTCAAATACGGAATCCTGCATACCTGCGTAAGCCAGTACAAAACCCTTTTCTTCATCCCGCAGCACTTCTGTTTCCAGAGGTACTTCCTGGGTCTTCAGATCATCATATTCGCTGGTAGTATACAGTACAATACTGCCAATGTTACCTACCTTGTCGCCTTTTTTGAACTGAATGGTCGCAGCATTATCATATTCGGAATAAGGTTCAAAACTCAGATATTCCACCAGATTATCCGGCACACTGAAGGAGATGGCGTAACGCTGTTCCCCCAGCTGTAATACCGTATCCATATTGGGTTCTGCCGGCAGACCACTGATTTTTTCCAGTTTCAGACTGCCCAGAATGTCCTGTGCCGCATTCTGATACTGCTGCACCAGATTTGCTTCTTCTGTACCCGGTTCAAATACGGAATCCTGCGGCCCATTATAGGCAAGGACAACACCATTTTCCTCATCCCGCAGCATTTCAGTTTCCAGTGGCAGATTTTCATTTTTCAGCGCATCATATTCTGCCGCGTCATAAATCACCAATCTTCCAATATTCCCATCCTGATCACCTTTGGTAAAGAGAATATTGGCTGCCGCAGTATCCTCCGGGAATGTGGTCAAACTCAAATATTCTGCCAAGTCAGAGGGAACGCGGAAAGAAACTTCATACCGGGAAGCTCCCAGCTGCAATACTGTCCGCATGTTTGGTTCTTCTGTCTGAGCTGTATTTGTCTGTTCTGTTTCTGGAGCCTGCTGTGTGGTGCAGCCTGCCATGGTTGCCGCCATTACCAGCGCCATTGCTGCTGCAAAAATGTTTCTCATCTTCTTCATAGTAACATCCTCCTTTTACTTCGTTACTGAAACGCTCATCTAATCTCTCAGACTGATGCCCCGATCATAAATTCCTTTTTTTCATTATAGCAAAGAAAATACATTTGTACACAAACACACTTCTTTTGTAAGATTTTCTTGTAAATCCTTAAGATATTTTTTTTGTTTTGCAAAAGCGCAGAGAAACAATGGTTCTGCTTCTCTGCGCGTTGCAACACAAATCCGTTATTTTACGATTTCAAACTCCGGCATACCTGCTGCACCTGCAGCGATTTCATATTTCTGGAAAACAATGACGGGGTTGCCTGCTTCGTTGATATAAAATTTTGTTTCCGGTGTAATGGTGGTAAAACCGCCCATTTCTTCATCGAAATACAGCCCGCTGTCGTCTGCTGCAATCTGTTCTTTGATGCTTTCGTTGGCAATGTCAATATAATCAGGTCCCAGCAGTTCTTCCAGTGTGATTTCGCTGTTATCTTTCAGATCCACATTGTAGCATTCATAAATATAATCAGCGCTGACCATATTATTATATGCTGTCAGGACAAAGGATACCTGGTCTTTTGTTTCAGACTTTACATCATAGTCCACATACACCTGAATGTCCTTATCGTCAAATTCTTTTTCCGTACCGCCTGTTGCCAAAAAGGCTTCTTTGTACTGAGCAACTTCCCAATCCGCTCTTGCTTCGTAATCTGTTGTCAGGTTCAGAATTTCATCATTGATTTCTGCCGCATAACCATCTTTTCCTGCTACCTGTGGTACATTGATGCGAAGTTTCATGTCTCCCTCATCACCTTCATAGGTGCGTACTGTTTCCACAGCAGAAGCCTTGTCATCCTGTTTTTCTTCTGCCAATGCAGTGCCTGTTGTACCGCAAATTACCGCACATGCCATCATCAAACCAGTTGTTTTTTTCCAATTCCAATATTTTTTCATCTCAATCACCTTTCCTCTGATCTTTCTATTTCTAAACTCTTCATTACTGCCCTATTCTTTTCATTCTGTAAATTTATTTTGTGATTTCAAATTCTGGCATCCCTGCAGCCCCCGCTGCAATTTCGTATTTCTGGAAAACGATGACAGGATTGCCTGCTTCGTTGATATAGAAGTTTGTTTCCGGTGTAATGGTGGTAAAACCGCCCATTTCTTCATCGAAATACAGTCCGCTGCTGTCTGCATTGATTTGTGCCTTGATGCTTTCATTGGCAATGTTGATATAATCAGGTCCCAGCAGATCTTCCAGTGTGATTTCGCTGTTGTCTTTCAGATTGATGTTGTAATATTCTGTTACCACTGTGGATGCGTTCCAGTCCTCATATCCAGTCAGTACCAAAGAGAGAGTATCTTCTGTTTCGCATTTCACTTCATAATCCACATTGACTTTGATATTTTTTGCCTCAAATTCTTCTTCTGTGCCGCCTGTTGCCAGAAAAGCTTCTTTGTAGGCTTCGATGTCTTCCGCAGCCTTCGCTTCGTAATCCGCTACGATCTTCTGAATTTGTTCATTGACATCTTTGGAATATCCTTCTTCCGCGCCATCCACCTGTGGAATTTCTGTGGAAATGGTCTTGTCCCCATCGGATATTTCATAACTGCGGAATGTGAGTACACGGGAGATGCCGCCCAAAACGGGATTTGCCTGCATATCTGTAGCAAATGTAGGGCTGATGTTCAATCCCGCTGTAAAGCAAAATACTGCACATGCTGCTACCAAACCAGTTGTTTTTTTCCAACTCCATCTTCTCTTCATATGACTCACCCTTTTCTCATCTCGTCTTGTCTGAATCACTTCTGATTTTTCGTCTTTCTGTTCTGTTTCTTTGCTCATCTCACCTAATGCCAGCCGCATTCTCTCATTTAATTCTGCTGGAATCTCAATCTGCTCGTAAATCTTTTTGGTATCCAGCAGCCGTTCCTCCAAATCTTTTGCCTTCATGTTGCCACCTCCCCATAACATTGCTGCCGCAGTTTTTCCAGTCCCGTGTATAGCCGATATTTCACTTGGCTCAGGCTGATGCCTGTTACCTCAGCGATCTCTGCCAATGTCATGTCCTCATAAAACCGCAGCACAACCACCATTTTCATCTCTTCCGGCAGCCCCATGACCGCTTGGTACATTTCACTCTCTTCCTGCCATTCCTCCTTTGATCCATCGGGAATTTCCCGCATCTGTTCTGGTTCCAAGGGTACTTCCCGTCCATATTTTTTCATATAAGAAAGACTTTCGTTCACTAAAATCCGGTAAAACCAAGTCTTGATATATGCCATTTCCCGAATGCTTTCTGCATGTTCCAGTCCCTTCACCACGGCGTTCTGCACAATATCCAACGCTGCTTCCTGACTGCGTACATATGAAAAAGCAAGGCGGTAAAATTTTTCCTGGTTGGCTACCAGGTACGCAGCCAACGCCTCTTTTTGATTTTGGCTCATACTTCATACCTCCATCGCCTGCGCTTGTTTTTCCTTTCTGTTATATAGACGATTCACCCCTTGAAAAAGTCTGAAAAAAAGCAAAAAAAATAAAAAATTTTTTGCATAAAAAAACCCCGAAGGGATAAACCCTTCGGGGAATTGGTTTTCAAACCATTGTGTTTGATATATTCTATTCGAATTATACCAGACCCTGAGCCATCATAGCAGCTGCAACTTTCTTGAAGCCTGCGATGTTAGCACCAGCTACCAGGTTGTAACCCAGACCAGCTGCTTCTGCTGCTTCAACGGACATTGCATGGATGTTTTTCATGATGCCAACCAGTTTAGCGTCAACTTCAGCGCCGTCCCAGCTGTATCTCATGGAGTTCTGAGCCATTTCCAGAGCGGAAACTGCTACACCACCAGCGTTAACAGCTTTAGAAGGAGCAACGATCATGCCGGGTTCAGCCATAGCTCTTGCCAGACCTGCGTTTGTTGTAGGCATGTTAGCAACTTCGATGTAGTATTTTGTGCCGTTAGCGATGATCTGTTCGATTTCGGGAACATCCAGTTCGTTCTGGTATGCAGCGGGCATGCAGATATCAACTTTCTGACCCCAAGGTTTCTGTTTAGGGAAGAATTCAACGCCGAATTTATCAGCATAGTCCTGAGCACGGTTTCTGCCGGAGTTTCTCATTTCCAGCATGTAGTTGAATTTTTCTTCTGTTGTGATACCATCGGGATCGTAGCAGTAGCCGTCAGGACCGGACAGTGTAACAACTTTACCACCCAGCTGAGCAACTTTCATTGCGATACCCCAAGCAACGTTACCGAAACCGGACATAGCAACTGTTTTGCCTTCGAATGTGTCGCCTTCATGTTTCAGAACTTCGTTTACATAGTATGTAGCGCCGTAGCCTGTAGCTTCGGGTCTGAACAGGGAACCGCCGTATTCCAGACCTTTACCTGTCAGAACGCCGTTTTCCCAGCAGCCTTTGATTCTCTTATACTGACCATACAGGAAGCCGATTTCTCTGCCGCCAACACCGATGTCACCAGCGGGAACGTCAACGTCGGGACCAATGTGTCTGTACAGTTCTGTCATGAATGCCTGGCAGAATCTCATGATTTCCATATCGGATTTGCCTGTGGGATCGAAGTCGGAACCACCTTTGCCGCCGCCGATAGGCAGACCAGTCAGGGAGTTTTTGAAGATCTGTTCAAAGCCCAGGAATTTAACTACGCCAGAGTATACTGTGGGATGGAATCTCAGACCACCTTTGTAAGGACCAATAGCGGAGTTGAACTGTACTCTGAAACCACGGTTAACCTGTACTTTACCAGCATCGTCAACCCATGTTACTCTGAAAGAGATCTGTCTTTCAGGTTCAACCAGTCTTTCCAGCAGACCCATTTTTTCATATTCGGGATGCTGTTCTACTTCTTTTTCGATAGAAGAGAATACTTCTTCTACTGTCTGGATGAATTCAGGTTCATGTGCGTCACGTTTTTTAACCTGTTCAATTACGCGTTCGATATAAGCGTTCATAACTCAATGACCTCCTACATTTTGTCTTTTCTTTAACTGAGTTTTTGCGGAAAACCCGCTTTTTTGTTTCTCAATGAGAAACAGTGAAGATGAAAAAGTCGCTTCCTTCCAGCGTTTTGAATAAACCTGAGAAGGTTTCCGACCCTTTTTCCTCTCTTATTATAGCACACTTTTTATGGATGTGTAGCATTTTTTTGAAGTTTTGTCTTTATTTTTCCACAAAATTTCCATTAAAAAATTATGCAAAAAAACGTTTTCTCTTCTTTTTTCGTCATCTTTAAAAATTCCGTAAATTTTGGCATAGTTTTAACAATGATTTTTTGGATAAAATCGAACAATTTGCACAAAGCCTATTTTGCCAATGGGAAAAGAAATCCGAACTATCCCTTTGCAAAAAGAAAACAGACATATTCCATAAGGAATATGTCTGTTGAAATGTCATCTTTTCTTGATTTTATCAAGAAAACCGGAGATGATGCCAGGGCGTTCTTCGTCAGGACCATTGTCTGACATGAATTCAATATATCTGCCAGTACCGATGGCAACACAGCTGACAGCATCTTCTGCCACCATGGCATGGATGCCGGTTCTGCTCTGGATCAGCTTATCCAGACCATAGAGCAGACTGCCGCCGCCAGTCATAACGATACCTCTTTCATAGATATCCGCTGCCAGTTCAGGAGGTGTTTTCTCCAATACACTGTGAACCGCTTCCGCAATGGCTTCTACGGATTCTTCCAGTGCTTCCAGCATTTCATCGCTGGTTACGGTGATATTCTTAGGCAGACCAGTAATCAAGTTTCTGCCGCGGACATCCAGTGTCACTGGCATAGTTCTTTCAAAAGCGGTGCCGATCTTGATTTTCAGTTCTTCTGCTGTCCGTTCCCCAATGAGTACGTTATGTTTTTTGCGCATATAACGAATGATGGCATCATCAAAGTTATCCCCGGCAATCTTCAGGGAATAGCTTACAACAGTACCACCCAGGGAAATAACCGCGATGTCTGTAGTACCGCCGCCGATATCTACCACCATGCTGCCGCATGCTCTGGAAATATCAATACCGGAACCAATGGCTGCCGCAATGGGTTCTTCAATGATGTGCACACGTCTTGCGCCTGCCTGTCTGGTGGCGTCCTCAACGGCACGTTTTTCTACTTCTGTTACACTGCTTGGTACACAAACTGCAATGGTGGGCTTCACGAAAGAACGTTTACCCAATGCTTTTTCAATGAAATACTGCAGCATTTTTTCTGTTACATCATAATTGGAAATAACACCTTCACGCAAAGGACGAATGGCAACGATATTGCCTGGCGTTCTGCCCAGCATACGTCTTGCCTCTTCGCCCACTGCAAGAATGGAATTGCTGTCTTTGTCAATGGCTACCACGGAAGGTTCCCGAATGACGATGCCCTGTCCCTTGATATAAACCAAAACCGTTGCCGTCCCCAGGTCGATTCCGATATTCTCGCCAAAACTCATAAAGTCTAACATATCGTTTCTCCTTCGTCTATCTGCTCATACTCTTCTTATCAGTATACCGAAAACAAAGCCTGTTGAAAAGCCGTTTTTCCGAAAAAATCTGTTTTTTTACAATATTATATGTTTTTTTCCGACAAAACTTCCACGGCTTTCTGCAGCTGTGTATCTGCCTCAGCGGGAATGTTTGTCTGCTGTGCATATTCTTCCGGCAGTTCCACCTCATAATCTGGTGTGATGCCTACCCCATGGATAGAAGTACCGTTGGGTGTATAGTATTTCTGAATGGTCACATTCAAACCGGAACCATCGGGCAATGTAAAGAGCCGCTGTACCAGACCTTTGCCAAAAGTAGTTGTACCAATGAGTTCGCCTCTGCCTGTATCCTGGATAGCGCCTGCCAAAATTTCTGCTGCACTGGCACTATTTCCATTGACCAGCACCACCATAGGCACATCGTTATAAACATCATCGCAGAGAGTATCTTCTCTGTTTCCTTCCTTATCCATGGTGTAAACCATGATGCCTTCCGGCAGCAGTTCTTCCCCAATTTCATGGGCGGATTTTACCAGACCGCCGGTATTGTTCCGCAGATCCAGCACCAGTTTTTCCATGCCTTCTGCTTCCAGCGTATCCAGAGCCTCTTTGAACTGATTGTATGTATTTTCCCGGAAGTTCATAATGGAAATATACCCAATATTGTCATCCATCATACGCCAGGAAACGGTCTGCACCTGAATATCCTGTCTGGTCACTGTTTTTTCCAGCACTTCTCCTGTGCTTTCTCGGAAAATGGTCAACGTCACATCTGTTCCTTCTTCCCCTTTTACCAAAGCAGAAACATCTGCTGCCGTCTTGCCGGTGATGCTTTCGCCATCCACTTCTGTGATTTTATCTTCTGCCAGAATGCCAGCCGCTTCCGCAGGGCCGCCCGGTGTCACGCTGCTGACAACAATGTAGCCATCATCGCCGGCATAAATTTCTACGCCAATGCCTACAAAATGCCCGCTGTTCTTTTCCACCTGTTCTGCCAAACTGTCTGCGGAAAGATAGTATGTATAAGGGTCCCCTACACCGGCAACCAGTCCCGTATACATCAATTCTTCCGCCAGTTCTTTGTCATAATCCTCTACATAATACGTATCCAGCATTTCTTCGATCTGACATATCTTTGCCGTATTGCTCATGCCAAAAGGCAGGGCAATATTCATCTGTGCCAAAAACTGTCCCCCAAAATAAATCACTGCCAGTAATACAAAGGCAGCCCCGAAGCCTTTCCAAAAATCTTTTTTCTGCAAATGTCATCGCCTCGCTGTTTTATCTTCTTTTATCCTTATGTCATGTTTTTGGGAAATATCCTCTTAGAAAATACAAAACCCTGTGGACGAATGATGCATACACATTTTCGACCACAGGGATTTTTTGTTTTGGTTATACCTGCAAATGCTTACGGATGGAAGTCACACTGCCTACCACACCCAGCAAAATGCCAAAAATCAACGCCGCAGGCAGGACGAATGAAAATACATCGCCAACCACACGGAAACGAACGAAGTTTTCTACAAACGGAATATGGTTGTAGAACAGGCTTACGGTTTTGCCATACATGGGCATCCCCACCAGCATAGGCAAAATCGCGCCGATCAGACCAATGATAATCCCTTCGATGATGAACGGCCAACGAATGAACCAGTCTGTCGCACCAACATATTTCATAATGTTGATTTCCACACGACGGTTCATAACGGAGATACGAATGGTGTTGATGATGATCATAACGGAGATCACACCCAGCACCAGCATAACCAGAATACCAGCTACCTGGAATACGTTGCTGACGCTCATGAGCATTTCAGACAAAGACTGTCCGTATTCTACCTTATCAACGCCTTCGATTTTCTGCAGTTCAGCCAATACGGCATCCTGAGATTCGATCTGATCCAGTTCCACCTGGAAAGAGTGGGACAGAGGGTTATTGGTATCATCCAGACCGATGAAAATATCTTCATCCGCCCCCCACTGTTCTTTCAGCTGATCCAGCGCATCTGCTGGAGAAATATACGTTACATTCGTCACATGATCCAGTCCGGAAATGGTCGTTTTCATATTTTCGATGTCCTCACTGGTCAGGTCACCCTTCAGAAATACGGAGATCCCAATGGAATCTTCCATCTGATCCAGCATATACTGCAGATTGCTTACCACGCAGTAGGAAAAGGACATGATGGAAATACAGGCCGCTACCGCAATGATAGAAGCCACGGTCATCAGCAGATTCTTTTTCAGCCCGCTGAAACCTTCTTTCAAAAAATATCGGATTGTACTAGGCCTCATCGTCATACCCACCTTTTTCTATGTCTCTGATAATATGTCCGCGTTTCAAAGTAACCACGCGTTTCTGCATGGCATCTACAATATCCTTCGCATGTGTTGCCATAACGATGGTAGTGCCGCGTTTGTTGATGTCATCCAGCAGCTGCATAATGCCCCATGCTGTATCCGGGTCCAGGTTACCTGTAGGTTCGTCACAGATCAGGATAGGCGGATTGTTTACAATGGCTCTTGCCAGTGCAGTTCTTTGCTGTTCCCCACCGGAAAGCTGGTTGGGATAGCTTCTGCCCTTCTGTCCCAGACCTACCAGTGCCAGTACCGCAGGCACATTTCTGCGGATGATGCGGCTGGGTGCCTCAATAACACGCATGGCAAATGCTACATTTTCATAAACAGTCTTGTTGGGCAGCAGACGGAAATCCTGGAATACTACCCCCAGATTACGGCGCAGATAAGGAATCTGCCGTCTGGAAAGCTCATTGGTTTTTACCCGGTTGATGATGATTTCCCCGGAAGTGGGGTCCAGCTCCTTCAAAAGCAGTTTAATCAAAGTAGATTTACCGGAACCACTGGAGCCTACGATAAATACAAAATCGCCTTTTTTGATATGTAAATTCAGTCCCTCAACGCCTTTTGAGCCGTTGGGGTATACTTTTGTTACATCGTTAAGTCGAATCAAAACGTATCTCCCTTTCTTTACAAAATTTGACGGAAAAACAGCCAAATCTCTCTTTTTCCGTCCCAAACACCATAAAATTATAGCATAAAACAGGTACCCTCACAAGGGCAAAACCTTTGGCAAATATGAATTTTCCGTTAATTTCAGCGGTTTTTACCAAAAAAACGCAAAAAGACCGCCTTCCGTTTTCCCCGAAAGACGGTCGCCCATTCGCCCCTGTTTGCAGTTGTAAAAGCCACATTTCGTGCTCTTTCGATTATAGCACAGAAAAAGAGGGGGAACAACCCAATTCCCCCGTTCAGATTCTTAAGAATCCATGAATGTTTTTCCATAAAAAATCTCCCGCCATTAATCGGCAGGAGATTTCCATATTTCTTAATAAGCCATTTTGTCCATGTACATCATGTACTTGCTTACCATCAGTGTGATTTTGAAGATAATGGCATCATCAAAGTTTCTCAGATCCAGACCTGTCATTTTCTGCAGTTTATCCAGACGATATACCAATGTATTTCTGTGGATATACAGCTGACGGCTGGTTTCGGATACGTTCAGGTTGTTTTCAAAGAATTTGTTTACAGTTGCCAGTGTTTCATCATCGAAATCATCCATGGTCAGACCATGCAGCACTTCTTTGATAAACATTCTGCAAAGAGGCAGAGGCAGCTGATAAATCAGACGACCGATGCCCAGTTTTTCATAGTTAACGATATATTTGTCTGTTTCAAAGATTTTGCCAACTTCCAGAGCCATTTTGGCTTCTTTGTAAGAACGGGATACGTCTTTCAGGTCACCTACAACAGTACCGCTGGAAATGTAAACTTTGCTGTTTGTTTCTGTATTCAGTGTTTCTTCGATAACTTTCGCAATGCGGTCGATTTCGTCTGTTGCTTCTTTGTCACGGAGTTCTTTTACCAGAATGATGCTGTGTTCATCCACTGCTGTTACGAAGTCTTTTGTTTTTGCAGGGAAAATGCCTCTGACGATTTCCACAACATTCATTTCTTTGTCAATGTTTGTTTCAATCAGGTATACGATTCTGCTTACATTATTTTCAATATGCAGTTTTTTCGCACGGCTGTAGATATCTACCAACAGCAGGTTATCCAGCAGCAGGTTTTTGATAAAGTTGTCTTTGTCGTATCTTTCTTTATAAGCCACCAGCAGACTCTGAATCTGGAACGCAGCAATCTTACCGATACGGTAGCCTTCTTCGTCTTCGCCTTTAACCTGTACCACATATTCGGGTACGCCGTTATCATAAATCTTGAAATACTGATAACCCAGAATCAACTGACTTTCAGCCTGAGAGCCCACAAAATTTTCCACCGCGTCAATCTGGCGTCCAATCATGTTTTCTTCCGTGGTAGCAATGACCTTGCCTTCCTTTTCCACGACGCTCAATTCTTTTCTCGTAATGTTTTTCAGTCCATCAATGGTACTCTGTAAAATCTGATTGGAAATCATGCGCTATCACCTCAAATGAATTATTTTTTCTCCTATGTGTCGCCTGCCTTTGAACAGACAGGATTCCTGTCAAAAGTGCCGAAAAACAGTATCGCCCTGTGTTATTCAAATAGCCTAAATACATTTTATAACAAAATGCTGAAAAAAGAAAGAGAATTTGCAAAAAAAACATACAAATTCTCTTTCGACCTTATTTTTTCATAAAAAACACAGCCTTTTTTTATCTAAACTGTCTTGATTTTTGTCCACGGAATGCCCAAAAGCCTTTTTTCCAGCTTTTTTGGCTTCGTCTTTTTTACTTATGAAATTCCGTATCCCCCAAAACATCCCGCATATCTGACAAGAGAAAGTATGCCTTTCTGTCAATATTCATGATAAGACTTTTGACCAAAGAAAGGTCTTTTTGCGAAAAAACACAATACAGCACATTTTGCCCTTTTTCTGGACAATTTTCCATATCCAAAAGTGACATAACCCCTCTGCCCCTGAGAGCAGAAAGCCCTTCCGCCATGGCTTTGCCTTCTTCCGTCACAATAACTGCTGCCCGTACAGCACTGCCGCCTTCTGCCACACGATCCATAACCTTCTCCATAATGCCCACAGCAAGAATGGCGTAGAGGGTATGGGTAGGACCAAAAGTCACCAATCCCAGCAATATGATGGAGCCATCCAAAAAAAGCACCAGCCTTGCCACAGAAACATGATGGAAAAATCCATCATGGAGCAGTGCCGCCGCCAAATCCACGCCGCCTGTGGTCGCGCCGCCCCGCAGTACCAATCCCAGACCAGCCCCCATAAGCACACCGCCATAAGCCGCTGCTGTCAGCAAATCCCCGTGATACATAGGAAATCTTGCTGCAATGTAAAGCATCACAGAAAACAAAAGGGAAGTCAGTATGGTTTTCCTCAAAAACTGTCTTCCCTGTGCGTACCACGCCAAAAGAAACAGCGGCACATTCAGGGCTGTATTCACCAGCCACAGGGGAACAGCCGGACCGCCCAGTCTGCGGGACACATCATCCAGAATCATCCCCAGACCGGAAATCCCCCCTGCCACCAATTCCATAGGTTCCAGAAAATTCTGAACGCCTACAGCCAGCAGTGCCGTTCCTGCCAAAAGCATACCATATGCCGCATATTTCTTTTTCTCCATATTCTGTTCGCCGCCTTTTTCCCGAGATTATCTCTTTTTCTGTTTTCTCAGGACTGTCAGCGCAAATTTCGGCAGACGCATCATACGCCGCCATCTGGTGGGCTGTGTGATGAGGCGGTAGAACCATTCCAGACCTAATTTTCGGAACAGCTTCGGTGCCCGTTTCACATTACCTGCCATAACGTCAAAACTGCCGCCAACGCCAATGGCAACCTTAGCACCCACTTCTTCCAGATGTTCGTAAATCCATTTTTCCTGTTTGGGTGCGCCCAGTCCTACCAATAGTATGGACGGAGAAAGACGTTTTATGTCTGCAATGATTTTCTTTTCTTCTTCGGCGTCAAAATAACCATTGTGACCACCAACGATTTTCAGACCGGGATATACTTTTTTCATCTGTCTTGCGGCAGTGGAAGCCACGCCCGGTGCGCCGCCGAAAAAGTATACACTTTCATTCTTTCCTGCAATGCGGCTAAAGATATTCTGTGTCAGGTCATAGCCTGCCACTCTTTCTGTCAGCAGAATTTCACTGTAGCGGCTTGCCCATACAACGCCGATGCCGTCGGGCACTACTAAGTCCGCTTCCCGCAGAATCTTCATCAACTCTTTGTCATGCTGCGCCTCCATAACGATTTCCGGGTTGGGTGTGCAGATGTAATGCTGTTTATCATCTGCCAAAAATCCCATGACCTTTTCCACAGCCTCTGCCATGGTCAAAGCGTCAAAAGGCACATCCAAAATCTGTGTCATTTTTCTCATAACTGCCCTTGTCCCCCTTATTTCCGTTTCTCCAGCAGGCGCATGAGGTATTTCTCATTGCGGTGTGCCATCTGGTTCAGGTGTTTTGCCTTTTCTTCCAGCTTTGCCACATAAGCCTGTTTGTTTTTCACAATATCATCAATGAGTCCCAGTGTATGGTCCATATCAAAGCTCTTCAGGTCGCCGCCGCTGGGCATTTCCAGTTTTTCCAGATAGTATTCAATCTTCGGATCATATACAAAGCCCACCAGAGGCACATGCTGTCTTGCTGCAAAAATCAGTGTATGCAGACGCATGCTCAGGATAAAGTCCGCTGTAGAAATGATGCCCATAACTTCGCTGGGGGTGTAGCTGCCCCGCAGGATGTAAGCAGGCTGTTCCATTTTCTTCTGAACTTTTTCGCTGATGGTAATATCGTTTGGCATTTGCATTGCCAAAAAGACGATATTCCGGTTATATTTTTCCACAATGGTATCGCAGAGTTTTGCGAATCGAGAAATGAATTTATCCATATCCCGCCAATTTCTTACAGAAACCACTACCAAAGGTTTATCCTGCGGAATGCCTTCCTTATCCAGCAGACGGTATGCATCTTCTTTTGCAATGCCGTCCATAGTGAATACAGGGTCAGCGGTCACAAAGCATTTCTTCGGGTTCACACCCATGCTCAGCAATTCTTCGTAGGAATTTTCTTCTCTCAATGTAATGAGGTCAGCCTTGTTCACCACCTGTTTCACCAGTCTGCGGTTGCGCTTGCCGGAAACAGGACCAATGCCGTTGGCATAAAGCATGACTTTTTTCCGCATGAATTTTGCCGCCGCTGTAATGGAAAGGTAGTACATCAAAGAACGTGTGCTGGTGCTGTCCTGCAAAAGGGAACCACCGCCGCTGAGGAGAGCGTCGCTCTGGTGGATGGCACAGAGCACATCCCGCACACCAAAACGATAAACGGCTTCAATGCCGTATTTTTCTCTTGTTTCCACTGGTTTGTTGGACAATACCGTGATGTGGTAATTGTCCCCCAATTCCTGAATGTTCTTGTGCATAGAAAGCATGATAGCTTCGTCACCTGTGTTATTGAAGCCGTAATAGCCGCTCATAACCACATGATACTGTTTTTCGTGGCTTTCCTTCCAAGCTGCGTCATAAGCCTTTACACTATCCTGTGCCATTCTTGTCACAGAGTAATAACGGAAGATCACTTCTCTGCCATAAGCGCCGGCTTTTTCTCTTTCTTCCGGTGTCATGTTGCAGAAAGCGTATACGGTATCTCTGTAGAGCTTGTCCTCTTCAGACATTTCGCATCCACGGCAGCAGAAGTTGTTTTCCTGTGCCATAGCCAGTTTATCTTCGCCAAACAGACCAATATAGCCTTCATTCCCCGCAACGATAACCGTCTTGCCGGCCGCCATAGCTTCCAGTGCCGCACGGCTCACACCGACAAATACGTCTGCCACAGAAACCAGTTCGTTGATATCTGTTCTTGCGCCAGTCATGGTGATGCATTCTCTGCCCAGCTCCTTGTTAACACCTTTACTCTTTTCCAGCAGTTCGTCAAAGACATCGCCGCCGCCTACGATGATGATACGCAGACCGGGAATCTTTTCTGCCAGCTTTGGTGTAATCTCAATGAGCTGTCTTGCCACCATGGCACGGCTTTCATCCATACGGCTCACATAAACCAGTGTGGGTTCTTCCCCTGTCAGATGGAATTCCTGACGGACTTTGGTGCTGTCCGTTTCGGGAGAAAACTTATCTGTGTCAATACCGTTGATAGTTACAAAAATATTTTCGCTGCGCACATGATAGTTGTCCATCAAATACTGCTTGATGTCCTCACTAACTGCAACGACTTTCTGACCCCAATTGGTCAGATATTTCAGCCCCATCCCTGTGTAAAATACCCAGTGTGCAGAGGTGACAAATGTAAATTTCAGTTTCTTTTTCAGCATGCCGCAGATAAAGCCGGGGATTCTGGCATGAGAATGGACAATGTCCGGTTTTTCCTTGCGGATGATCTTTTTCAGAAGCATATAAGATTTCAGCATTTTCATTACATTGCGCTGATTCATGGGCACTTTGTAATGACGGATCCCCGCTTCCGCCAGTTCCTGTTCGTAAACACCGCCATTGGATGCAACGATGATGTCATAGCCCTGTTTTTTCAGTTCTTTGGAAAGTTCCACTACATGAGTTTCCGCACCGCCGATATCCAATCCCATCAGCGTCATCAATACTTTATATTTCATATTCGTCCCACCTGTCAAATATCAATTGAAGTTACTTTCATCTTGGGTTGCGCATATTTCGTATAAACTTCCATTTCGGAATTGGCTTTCAGTTCCACAGTGCCTTCTGCGAAGTAGCCGTCTTCCTTTTCAATGATATTGCCTTCCAGCGTCAGAGTAACCCCGTAATATTCGGGATATTCCACCAGAATGGTGTTGCCGCTGTTGTCAATGACGTTTTTCATCTTTGGCGCATACTGCACATCGGTAATGGTGCCGATATAAGTATTTGTTTTTGCATCGTACATGGTATCCCCCACATGCAGGGCATTGACTGTTGCCATACGCACATCGTCAATAAAGGCTGTATAAGTCACTTTGGATGCCTCTGCTGTTACGCCGGCAGATTCCTTCTGGTTGACAACGCCGAATTTGTATACCCCTACAGCAACCAGCGCCACCACAACCACCAGAATCAGCAAATCTATGATATTGGGTCGTCTTTTTGCCACATTACTCACCGTCCCTTACTTCTACAATATAACCCTTGAAGGCGTATCCTTTGCCTTTCACATTCTGTTCCTTACCGACTTTCACCACATTGCCCTCTACGGTAATGTCCTGATCGGTTTCTGTGCCGCTGCCTTCAATTTCCACATAAATATTGCAGTAGCCGGGTACCGGCAGCATTTCATACTTGTTTGTGGTACGGTTGAAATTCACTTCCCGGAAAGGTTCTGTCCAGCAGCTTTTCACTGTTCCCAGATATGCGGAGCTGGTGCTGTCAAAGACCTTGCCCCCTTCCACAGGGAAGTTTGCTGTTTCGTTCAAAACCTGTCTGCCTTCCACCACATAGGTGTATGTTTTGGTTTCTGCTGCAGCGCCGCCGCCGTTTTTTCCGCCGGCAACCCAGTACACACCGAATGCCACTGCCGCCAGCAGAACCAGAATGATCAAAATATCCAGACCGTTGAACAGACCGAATATCTTTCTGCTTTTTGTCTTTTCCATCACTTTCTTGCCTCCGCATACAGTTTTTCCATTTTTGCCGCCATCAATTCTGCTGTGAACATTTCTCTTGTCCACGCCATGGCTTTTTTGCTCATGCTTTCATACAGACTTTTGTCGGAAAGGATTTCTAGAATCCGTCTTGCCAGATCCTCGTCATCCCCTACTGCCACCAGATAGCCGTTTTCCCCGTGGCGCACCACTTCGCTGACGCCGCCGCTGTCTGTGCCCACAGCAGGCACCCCTGCGCTCATGGACTCAATGAGGGAAAGGCACAGTGCTTCTTCCTTAGATGTGATAACAGCCACATCCAGTGCCGCTTCCAGCCGTTCCACAGCGGAAACAAAGCCTGTGAACAAAATCTTTTCTGTCAGCCCCATCATTTTCACATCCGCCTTCAGCCGTTCCATCTGGCTGCCTGTGCCAACAATGAGGAATGTGATATCCTGCCGTTCTTTGCAGATGCTCTCTGCCGCCCGCAGGAAGGTATCATGGTCTTTCACTTCTTCCAGTCTGGCAACGATGCCCACAACTTTCTGACCTTCGGGCACACCGTATTCTGCCAGTACTTTCCTCTTTTCCTCCGGTGTCAGAGGGGAAAGCATTTCAATGCCATTATAAATAGTCACAATCTGTTTCGGGTCTGTGCCGCCGGCAATCATGCTCTTTCTTACGGCTTTGCTCACGGCAATGACTCTGTCACTGTAACGATGGTTCACCATCCGTTTTGCCAGTCTTTTCAGTGTGTTTCCGCTGACATTTTCCATACAGTGTTTTGTATGGAAGATACGGGGCACACCTGCTTTTTTCGCTGCCATTCTGGCTGTCAGACTGGCATGGGTATGCACCACATCGGGCTTGTCCTTGCGGAACAGCTCTGTCAGAGGTGCCATTGCCTTTTTGTCATAGGAACTGTCTGCCATGGCATCCATTTTGATGACGGGAATGTCCAGACTTTCCACCACAGGGCAAAGCTGGCTGTCCGCAGGCAGTACCACCCGTACATCGTATGTTTTCCGGTCGCAGTATTTCAGATAGTTCAAAAGCCACCGTCCCGCGCCGCCGATATTGCGGTCTGTCAATACATGATAAATTTTCAGTTTTTCTTTCTCCATGATTTTTCTCCCAATCTCACGGCTGCCATACCGATGCCCAGTACGCACCAGAACAACAGCACAATGCTGTAATCAAACCAGATATGGTCTGTCATCCCCTGTAACAAAATACCTGCAAAGCCGCCGAATACTGCCGCCAGAATGAAGCGGTATCTTCTTGCAGCTCTTGCCATGGTGCTGTAAATCTTCTGGAAGAACAGCAGCACCAACGCCAAAAATACACTGAAGCCCACAATGCCCAGTTCGATAAATTCCTGTAAGAACAGGTTGTGGACATGGTAAGCGTTTGCCGCTTCCAGAGAGAACAGCGGATAAATCTCATTGAAGGCATCTACGCCGATGCCAGTCACCCAGTAATGACGAATCATGTCAAAGCCTGCCTGATAAATGGACAGACGATACTGGGAAGACGAGTCACTCATGGTAACAGAACTGAGCAGTCGTTCCCACAAACTGGTGGGCAGTATGAAAGGCATTGCCAGCAGTGCCACAATCCCAATGGGAATGAGCCGCCGTTCTGCCAGCAGTACGAAAAGCCCTGCGGCAAACATCAGCCCCAGCATTGCCCCGCGGGAGTTGGTAGCCAGCAGCCCCAGACACAAAATGCCGAAGCAGCCTGTATAGAACAATCTGCCTGCCCAGTTGCGGCATTTCCACATCATCCCTGCCGCCAAAGAGCCAATGACAATGAGGTATTCCCCTAATACGTTAGGGTTATTGAATGTGGCATAAGCACGTGTGGTAATGTCGAAGCTTTCGGCGTCAACCCATGCTTCGTCCATTTCCACGCCCACCACATATTGGAAAATCGCGTACAGGGCAATGAGTACCCCTGTGGCAATCAAAACAAACAATACCAGATTCAGTTTTTCTTCTGTGTCGATGCAGTCCCTGCAAACAAAGAACACAGAAAGGAATACCAGAAAAATACCCATGACCATAATGGCTTTGGGGAAGTGATAGCTTGTCAATGCCCCATATACCACGCACAGGGCAAAGAGTCCAACCAGCACCCCTACCAGGGCTGTCCGCTGCATACGGATGCGTCCCATCCATACGTTGATTACATAGAGGGCAAAGGTGCCTGCCGCCAGTACCGCCTGTAGCATGGTAGGCAGTATGGGAATGGCAACTGCCAATGCACAAATGCAAATAATCAGGAAATTCTGGTTACACAGCCGCAGGATAGCGCTTTCTGCCACCATCGTCGCTGCAAAGCCTTTTTCTTCCTGCACTGCCACAGCACATCTTTTGGCAGGACCATGAAGCAGATGGGGCAGCCGTCCCCTTGCGGAACGAATCCAATAGTCCCAGTTATGACGCAGGAATGTAAAGATACCGCTTTCCCAGAAAGCCCTGCCCACAGCCTGTCCCAGTCTGCGGTAAGCCCGGTAAGTCAAACTCTGAGACCAGATGCCCCAGAACCAGATGACAAAACCATGAATCAGGCGGAAGAAGAAGCTGTCCTCGATATAAAGAGAGATTTTGTCCGTCATACCCTCCCGTCCTTTCTGTTGTTGGGTATTTTCTTCGGGTTTCTTTTCCGGTGTGCCCCCTGTGGGAGGATTGCCGCCGCCCCGGTGGAGGAATTTTCCTACCAGAGAGAATGCAAAGCGGCTTTCATCTACCCGCAGCACATAAGTCAGCACCATATATACCACGATACCGATGCAGGTAGGAACACCCACCAGAATCACCCGTGGAATGAGCCCATCGCCCATTTTCGCTGCTAAGAAATGATAAGGCAGATATACACAGAACAGCATCACCAAAGCGGATACTGCCATTTTACACAAATCTGCCGCCAGTTTTTTATCCAAAATGCCCGGATACTGTTTGACTGTCGGCACAAACAGAATCAGCGCTGCCACTGTGGAAGACACAGCGGAAGCCAGCGCCAGACCGCCCAGCCCCATAGGCTTCATGAGCAGCCAGCACAAAGCGGCATTGACACCGATGGAAATGATGCCAGCCACCAGAGGCATTTTTCCTTCCTGCTTTGCGTAGAACACACGGCTCAAAATGGTCTGTACACCATAGCCAATCATGCCCACCGCAAAGAAACACAGAGCCGTCCCTGTCATTTCTGTTCCCAGCGCGTCAAAACTGCCTCTTTCATAAATGAGTTTTACCAGTGGTTTGCTCAATACCATAAGCCCAACCATCATGGGAATCAGGAAAAACATCATAGACCGCAGGGTCACTCGTACGGTCTGTCCAAAGCCGTCCCCTTCTGCATCATCGGCCATACGGGAAAGTTTCGGGAAAATCAGATTGGCAATGGCCAGAACAAATACCCCAACGATGATAGTATATAAGTTGTTTGCATACTGTAATGTGGTTACCCCCATATCCAGATGGGAAGCAAACTGGTTATTGATAATCAGGTTGATGGGCTGAATCCATGTGCCTACCATAACAGGCAGCATGAGAATCAAAATCTTCCGTATGCCTTCATCCTGGAAACGAAAATCCGGGCGGTAGAAATACCCTTTTTTCATCATGGAAGGAATCTGGATGATGGCCTGCATAGCCCAACCAATGAGGAAGGCCACTGCCAGACCATATACACCAAAACGGTCATTCCAGAAAATATAATACAGGATGATCACGGCGTTAGAAGCCACGCTCAAAGCCGCCGGCACGTTAAATTCATCCAAAGACTGCAAAATCCCCACGAAAGAAAAGGCAATGCCTGTAAAGAAAATGGTGGGGAACATCACATGGGACAGCTGTGCCGCCAGTGCTGCCGTTTCGTTGTCATAACCTGCGGCAAAAAGCCATACAAACTGTTCCGAAAAGATTTCACACACCACTGTCATGAGCAGTGTCACCAATCCCATAAGGGTAATGAAACGATTGGAAAGAGCAAATGCCTCTTTCTTTCCTTTTTTCTTCAGATATTCATTGAATATGGGAATGAAGCTGGCGGATATTGCCGAAGCGAATACCGCATCAAAAAAGGTTCGCGGCATCAAGCTGGCTGTGGTGAATGCCTCCGCCGCCATGCCGTTGCCGTAATTGGCTGCCAAAAGCTGATCTCGCACCAACCCCAGCACTTTTCCCACCAGAGTAATAAGCATCATAAAGCTGACCGCTTTCACGGCGCTGTTTTTTTTCTGAGTCGTCATTTCGTTTCTCCTGAAGTTTCTTTGATTTCTCTTTTTCTTTCCCCGAAACACAAGGAAAGGTGGATAGAGAATATCTACCCACCTTATACTACCGTATTCTTACTGATTTTACAAGAAACATGGGGGAAATTTAAGAAACTTCTTCTATTTTCCCACTGTTTTTCATGATTTTCAAACTTTCACAGGCTGATATGTCACGCCGTCATCTGCAATGCGGAATTTCAGCATATATACATTGCTGTTTGCTGTGCCGTCTGCTCTCCACAGATCAGGCAGATTGATGTAACGCGCGCCGTCCTTTGTGGAAGCCCAGTAAGCATTGCCGCTGCAGGATACCACAAAGACTGTTTTGCCGTCTTCCACATATTTGTTCAGAATTGCGCGGAAGTAATCTGCTTCTGCTGCGGAAGGATAATCGGAAGGTGTTTTATCTGTGACAAAAATGATGGTGTCATTGCCTGCCGCTGCAATATCCTGTGTGAAACGTCCGTACTGAGAAGGATCTGTCTTACGGATACCCTGACTTGCTGCCAGCAGTACCACGGAAGCGCCATCTCTGTTCATGAAGCGGTAGCTGCCGTTCCATGTCAGGCTGTCCTGTACGGTCGGTGTGGTGATGTCACAAGGACCGCCGTAAACGGTCACATCTGCGCCGCTGTCAGCCGCAGAACGTACACGGCTTCTCTGTGCGTTGTATGTTGTCGCATCCACCTTGCCAGTGCCGGTGTATTTCAGTTCACCAGTGATATTCAGATAGAATGCGCCGTCATTCTGTTTTGTTACAGTCTGCTGCAAAGGGTCTGCTGCAGATGTGCTTGCAGGCGCTGTCACTTTGCTTGCACCACCAACGGTAATGGTCACATAAGTGTCCTGACCTGCCCAGCTGCATTTCACATAAGTGGAGCCTTTTGCCTTTGCAGTAAAGGTGTTGCCGTTCATGGTACCGATAGCAGGATTTGCTACGGTGTAAGTTACGTCATTTGTAACCGCTCTGCCGAAGCCTTCTGTATCATAAGCGGTCACATAAATGTTTGTGGTGCCGCCTACGTTTTTGATGCTTACATCAGGGTATGTCGCTTTCAGTCTGGCTGTGGGATAGCAGGTCGCATTTGCCACTGCTGTCAAACCGTCGCCATAAGTTGCCACAACGGAGTATTCCCCTGTGGTGGTAGGCTGGAACAGATATCCATCCCATGTGCCTTCCACACCAACCACTTCAAAAGTTATATCTTCCGGTGCGATGTAAATGCGGTTTTTGTATTCATCCAGACCGTAAACCGTGAATTCCGCTGTTTTGCCGGGCTGTGTATGCTGGTTCACAGTTGTGATGCCGATTTCTTTGATTTCGCCTTTGGGTGCTGTCTGGAATACACCTACGGAAGCAATAACTTTTCTCTGCGCCCCGTCAGAAGGTGTGTTCTGCAGCTGAGGTGCCGCGTCGTCAACGGTCTGCACCACCATGGTGGAAGAACCGCCGCCGTCCAGATGCAATGCTTCATAAGCGCCGTATTCTTTCATGAGGGCTGCCATTTCGGAATGAGTTGCACCAATGCTGTCCCCACGACCGTCAACAACCATCATGATGGCTTTGGTACCATCCTGAGAAACACCAAAAGCTGTTCTGGGCTGTCTGCCCGCTGCTACAATGTCTGTCGCAGGTGCTTCCTGACCGTCCAGCAGCAGCAGTCCGCCGCCGCCGAAAGCTGTGTCGATCTGGTCAAAGTCGATGGTAGAGCTTACCTGTAATGTAACAGGGTCGCCTACTTTGAATACAGAAGCTGCATTTGTGTAATAATCGCCGCTCATGACGATGAGGTAGCCATTTTCAGGCACTTCCACAGTTTTCCCTTTCTGGGAAATGTATGTAATGGTGTTGTTCTGTACCACAAATTTCACCAGATTGTCAAAACGTTTGTCCAGATCCGCAGTGCTTGTAGCAGCCTCTCTGTTAAACAGTATAGGGAATACCATGCTGGTCACTTTGTTGATGGATGCCAGATCAATGGTCTTTGCGGAATTGGAGAACTTCACGGTTGTTTTGAAGTAAGTGAAGATGGAATTACCGTTTTTGTCCTTTACATACGTACCATACTGGTTTTTGTCCTGGTTGATGCTTGTCCCTGCAGAAACCAGTTCTCCGTCGCGTACAACAGGACCAAATCCTGCGGAATATGTACCTGCCATACCGAAGAAGTCACTGTTCACACCAGCAATGGCGCCGTTGTCTGTGAGCATTTTCTGTACGGTTTCTTTCAGACCATATTCTGTTTTGCTTTCCACTTCTTTCAGTTCCAGTGTGCTTTCTGTCAGGTCGATGGTCAGCACATAAATGTCCTGAATGCCGGCTGTTGTCATGCGGCTGTTCTTTTCATAAGTCACCCCTCTGGTGATGGTTTCCTGTGTCTTGTTTTCATAGACTGTCTGGGCAGCAAATACCGTTGTCACCCCTGCCGCAGTAAATGTCAGCGTTGCTGCCACAAAAGCAGCCAGCAAGCGCTTGATGCCGTAGAATCTTTTTTTCATTTTCCCACGCACTCCCTTTCTCTCGATTCTGATGGTTGGACGCCTGCTTTTCACCTTTGTTCCATATTCTGGAGAAAAAAAGCAAAAAGTAACCGTCCAAACTGCGCATACATAAAGATTTTACCACAAAAACCAGCTTTTTTCTCGTCCCACGAAAAAACTTAATAAATTTGTAATCTTATGTAACCCAACTCTCATAGGCATTTTGTCCCCTTCATAGACTGATAGAAAAACCAAATGAGGAGGTATGTTATGAAACGCCTGATATTGTATGTACTGGCGCTGTTTTGCTTTGCCTGCGGCTGCCAGAAGGAGGAGCCCACACCCATGGCTGCCATCCAGCAAAAACTGACGGACATGGAAGGCTATTCGGCTCTGGCTACCCTTACCATCTATTCCAACAAAGGAGAAACTGTTTACGAAACCAAACAGGATTTCAAATCCACCGGGGAATACCGTATGGAAATGCTTTCTCCCGACTCCGCCAAAGGCAATTACACCGTCTTTGACGGCAAAACGGTCTGCCAGTATAATCCCCGTCTGAAAGAATCCGTTCAACGGGAAGTGCCCGAATCCCAGCGGCGCAATGAATTATTTTTGGGGCAATTCCTGAAAAACTATCTGCAATCAGAAGGGGTTTCCGTGGAAACAGCCGCCATTGACGAAAGCCGCTGTACAGTGCTGGAAGCGGTCATTCCTGAAAACGGCAGCCAGCTTGCTTCCGAAAAACTGTGGGTAGACAACGAAAGTCTGCTGCCTGTCCGCCTTTCCCTCTACGATGCTGATGGGAAGGAGTGCTTGCGTCTAGATTACACCACCTTTACATACAACCCGCATTTTGACGAAAATTTATTTCGGATTCCTGCATAAAAATTGTCCCAGCGTGCCATACTCCCTTACGTCAGCGCAATACATAACCATGGTTTTGACGCAGTTCTGCCTGACGGATTTCTAACGGCGGAGGGTGTGATTCTATGACGATCAGACGAGGAGATATTTTTTATGCGGATTTAAGTCCCGTTGTGGGCAGTGAGCAAGGCGGCGTGCGCCCTGTGCTCATCATACAGAATGACATGGGCAATAAATACAGCCCCACGGTCATTTGCGCAGCCATTACATCACGCATGAACAAGGCAAAACTGCCCACACATATTGCCCTTGCGGCAGCCAAATACGCCCTGCCCAAAGACTCCGTTGTGCTGCTGGAGCAGATCCGCACCATTGACAAACAGCGGCTGCGGGAAAAAGTTTGTCATCTGGATACGGAAATCATGGAGGCAGTGAACCAGAGCCTTTGCGTTAGTCTGGGGCTTATCTGCGGCGAAAAACGGGCAGAAGTGCCACGCGTTTGAAAACAAAAAAGCCGAAATCCTTACGATACAAAGGATTCCGGTTTTCTTTTTTTATTTACGATTTCCAGTCAATGTGAGCCAGAGGAAATACAGCACCGCAAATAACAATGCAAAAGCGATGAATTTCATGATATTCACATGCCCTCTCTCTGCAATGATCTGGACTGCCGCACTGAAGAAAATGCCCCAGATGACAGACTTCTGTAAATTACCTTTCCAATCCATACTTCTGCTCCTTATTTCACATGGGTGCCATAAACATGACCGTAAATCCGCTGAATCATCATGTCCAGCGCCACCACGTTCTGTCCGCCTTCCAGCACGATGATGTCAGCGCCCCGTTTGCTGGGTTCCACAAACTGTTCATGCATAGGCTTTACGGTCTGCAAATACTGGTCTACCACAGATTCCAGACTTCTGCCTCTTTCTTTTACATCCCGCAGGATACGACGCAGGATACGCACATCGGCATCTGTATCTACAAACACCTTGATGTCCATCAGATCACGAAGTTCCTTATTTTCAAAAATCAGAATCCCTTCGATGATGAGCACCTTTGTAGGATGGATTTCAACAGTTCTGTCAGAACGGTTATGCACCGTAAAGTCATAAACAGGACACTGAATGCTCTTTCCTGCCCGCAGGTCCCGGATATGTTCCATCATCAGGTCTGTATCAAAGGCATCTGGATGGTCATAATTGAGCAGACAACGCTCTTCATATGTCAGTTCATCATGTCTTTTGTAATAGTTGTCGTGATAAATGACTGTCACTTCATCCCCAAAGCGTTCTTTCAAGCGATTGGTCAAGGTTGTTTTCCCACTGCCTGTACCGCCTGCAATGCCAATTACCATCATTTCTTCCGTTGCCATGGAATGCTCCTTTCTCAGTCTCAGCTTTCTCCTGTCCCCAAAATAATACGAATATCTACGCCCGTAGGCAGTTCATCCGGCGCTGTTTCCACTGCCGCATTGGCAAAATAGGAAACCAGATCACTGCCTGTACCAGCTTCTTTTACCTGAATACGTGTTTTTTCCACTTGTGTTCCATCATAAGTGGTAGGTTCCGTCACCGTATATCCATCCGCTGCCAGTTCTTCTGAAAATCTTCTTGCCAGACCATTCACATTGCCGCCGTTGCAGACCTCAATGGTCAGCCCTTTGCTGCTGCTTGCTGTCTGCCCTTCCGGCGTTGTCACATGCTCCTGATAGAAGATCTGATCCACCAGCAGAGAGGTTTCATCAGGGTCATGGATGAAGTAAGACACATTGCCTACATACTGACCAGCCCCCGGCAATGTCTGCATGTTGATTTTATTCATGTCGATTTTCCCTACATAGTTGGCGTATTTCACCGCATCTGTCAGGGAAATGTCTGTCTGCACATCCTTATAAAGAATAGAGATATACTCCGGCAGATTTTTCAAAATGCTTTCAGAGCTGAGCACTTTTTCCGCCAGCGCTTTCAAGAACAGCTGCTGTACTTCAATACGTCCTTCGTCCCCTGTAGGATACTTTCTGAAACGTACCAGCTGTTCCGCCTGTTCGCCGTTGAGGGTCTGCAAGCCCGCATCCAGATGGATATACAAATCCTGTGCCGGGTCTTCGTAGTCCATATCCTGGGGCACATCCACTTCTACGCCGCCTACAGTGTCTACAATCTTGCGGAACGCATCCAAGTCAATTTTGATATAGTGGTCGATGTTTATGCCCAACAGGTCTTCAATCTGCAATACCGTATTCTGGCAGCAGTTGTCTTCGTCGCTGTAAGAATGGATGGCATTGAGTTTTGTTACCTGATTATATACCCGTCCGGTTTCTTCATAGTTTTTCGCAACTTCATCACAGACAGATACCCTCGTGTCACGAGGCAGAGAAAGCAGATCCAGACTTTCGTTGGCACTTTCATAATGGACCACGAACATAACGTCTGTACGCTTTCCTTCTTTATCCGTCCCAAAAACAGCCACATTCAGCTTGATATCCCGTCCAAGCATGGCATCCAGCAGATTCAGATTGGAACCGCTGCCCACATATCCGCCAAAGGGAGATTCGCCCGTCACTTTGTAATAAGCGAAGGCTGCGCCGCCTGATAGTATCAAAAATGCCATGACAATGGATACCACAATTTTGAAAAATGTACGTATGGGTCGAAAGGGCTTTCTTTTCTTCTGCGGCTTTTCATAAGACCCATCCCGCTTGCTGCTTCTGTGTCCGCTGCTGCGGCGTTGTTTTCCTCTCATGCTATTTATCACCCGTTCGTCTGGTTTGTCGTTTCTTCGTCTGTCAATCCATCTGTTTCTGTGCCGTCATCTGTCATGTAGGCAGGTGGTTCTTTGCCGTAAATCCGGTAGTCTACCAATTCTTTGGTGCCTTCTTCATCCATATCGAAATAAGCGCCGCCTTCACCGGGAATGGTGTCTGTTGTGATAGCAGCCGGATCGATTTCTTTGATATATCCTGCATATTTCAGGGCTGTTGCCACAGGCATGTCAGACTCTACTTTTTCCATGAAGATTTTGATGTAGCTGTCCAGATTGCTCATGATCTTATCGCTGCTGCAAACCTGTGAAATGAAGGCTTTCAAAAATTCCTGCTGCACTTCGATACGCTTCAGGTCTTTCTGGGCATATCCTTCACGGAAACGTACCAGCATTTCTGCCTTTTCCCCATCCAGCACCTGCGGGCCGGGATACAGGTCAATATACAGCCCCTGAGCAGGGTCGCTGTAATAAAGCCGTTCCTGTACATCAAATTCCACGCCGCCAACGGCATCAACAATATCCTTAAAGGCATCCAGATCCACTTTCACATAGTAGTCGATGTCGATTCCCAGAATTTCTTCCAGCATTGCTACGGAGAAGGTACTGCGATTGCCTTCACCTGCATAAGCATGTACTTCTGTCAGCTTGCACTGACCATATACACCGTTTGCCTGGGGTATTGTTCTGTCGTTTTTCTCCAGATAAGCGATCATATCATCGGTCATGACCACTCGAGTATCTCTTGGCACGGAAATCAGATGCACTTCTTTCGTGGTCAGGTTTAAGCTTGCTACTATATTCACGTCCGTTCGGAAACCGTCCCCATCGGTTCCCAGCAGCGCAATATTCAGCAGTTGGTCTTTTGCTTCCGAAGATACATCCGCAGAAGCTACAAAATCGGATTTCTCCGCTTTGCCTTCCCAAAGCTTCAAAGATGCGTACAGTTTGGCTGCCCCAAAAGCCCCCGCAAGGATCACCACCAACAGTACACAAAGAATGATTTCCCCTCTTTTACGTCTGCGGCGCATTTCCATCTGCTTTTGATAGTTGCGCTGCATTCTGGCGCCTACTCTGCGGCGCTGCTCCTGCTGCATCCGCATCTCTTCTTCCGCATAGCGCTGTTCCCGCAGCCGCTCTGTCCGGCTGCCCCTTCTCTGCTCCTGTTCATACTGGGGATGCACAGGGCGTCTGCGTCTATGCTGATAATCTGTTCTGTTTTCTCCCATCTTTCATTTCTCCTAAATCCCGCAAAATTCTCTTTCTTTTCTTCATGGCATATCATCCATAATTTATTTATTATAACAAATTTGACAGCTTCTGACAATCGAAGGGCATTTCTTTACACTTTTTTGTCAGAAATTTGTCCAAATTTTTACAAATGTCTTACACCGCAAAAGGAACCTACGTCGTTTTTTTGCTATGCTTTGGGATTTTGCCCGCAAAACCCTTTTTATTATACACAATTTCCCACAGAAAAAAATGTGTATTTTTCTTAAAATTCCATTGAAAACCCTTCGATTTCTTTACTTTTTGCCGAAAATCCCGTATAATACCCAAATTGTAAAGGAATTGTTAAGCACATATAAAAAATAAAACATAAGGAGGTTTTGCCTGTGTTTTTTAATTGTTTTCAGCAAAAGGACGCACCCTTTTCCTGGAAAAAAACCATTCTGACGCTTCTGATCAGCGCCATTGTGGCAATGTGTCTGGTGTTTCTCATCACTACCCAGCATCCGCTGCACGTTGCCTATGAACTTCTGACACACCCTACCATGATTCTGTGGAACTTTCTGCCGGCACTGCTTGCAGTGTTTCTGGTATATTTTGTGACAGGACGACTGTTGTTTTCCTCCCTGCTGTTGCAGGTGGTATGGATTTTGTTTGCCGTCAGCGACAAAATCAAAGTTTCCATGCGACAGGAACCCCTGCTGCCCACTGACCTGACACTGTTCAAGGAAGCTCTGACCATTGTCAAAACATTCCCCGTCTATATGCTGGCACTCATTGCTGTTGGCTTCATTGCTGCCATTGCCATATTGGTTTTCAGCTTCATCCGCAGCGAAAAACAGCGCCCGCCTGTTCCTGCCCGTTTGATCGGCATTGTCTGCGTTGTACTGGCAGCATTTGGTCTGAACACATTGGTCTATGCTGACAAAGACCTGTATGACGGTTATCCTGTTGTGGAAAACCCTTATTTCCAGGTCAATCAGTACAACACACGAGGTCTGGTCTATTCCTTCTTCCATCAGATCAACATCATGCGTTTGGAAGCCCCTGCGGACTATGATAAAGCATCTTGTGACGATTTCATGAGCGCCCCCATCACCACCACTGTGGAAACAGCTCCCAACATCATCATGATCATGGGCGAGGCATACTCCGATTTGAGCGAAAACGAACATATCAGCTTTGAAGGCTACACAGACCCCATGGCAAACTTCAAAGAACTCTGCGCCAAAGAAAACGCTGTCAGCGGTCATATTGCCGTTGCCAACTTCGGTGGCGGTACATCCAATACAGAATATGATGTGCTCACAGGGCTGCCTACTCGTTTCCTGGATACGGCACTGCCTTCTTATAACTTTATCCATCATGAAATCGACGCACTGCCTTATCGGCTGTCACAGATTGGTTATGAAACCACTTCCATTCATCCTGGTTACGCATGGTTCTATAACCGCCAGAACGTATACCCGGATTTAGGCTTTGAAACCTGCTATTTCCTGGAAGATTCCTTCGATCTGGCAACCCAAGGCATCGGCGGCTATGTAAACGAAGAAGCCACCATGGATAAAATTCTTTCTGTGATGGATGAGCATATCTCCTCATCCGATGCGCCTTTGTTCTCCTTTACTGTCACCATTCAGAACCACGGTCCTTACGAAAAGAAATATGGAACATTGGCACAGAATTTCTCCACAGACGTGGAATTGACAGAAACAGAAACTGATCTATTGACCCAGTATTTCTACGGCATGACCGATGCAGACGAAGAATTGGGACGACTGGTGGAATATGCGGAAAACAGCGAAGAACCCATCATTCTGGTATACTTCGGTGACCATCTGCCGGGCTTCTCCAACGGTATGGAATTCTTCGACCTGCTGGATTATCCCAAAGATGCCAACGGCACACCAGAAGAACAGACTGCCGTTTACGAAACACCTTTTGTCATCTGGGCAAACGACAGCGCCGCAGAACAGTGTGGTTTTGCGGAAAACGCAGACGCAGCCGCATTGCCGGAAAACCACCTCATCAGCTCTTTCTATCTGGGAGCGCTGACTACAGAACTGGCTGGCATGGAGGGACTTTCTCCTCTTTATGACATGCTCAATGACATGCGGAAGGAATATCCCGTCCTCTCCGACATGTACCACGTAGATGCCCAAGGCAACTATGTGCAGGAACTGCCGGAGGATGTTCAGGAACAGCTGGATACCCTCACAAAACTGCAGTATTACATTCTCTTTGACCGTGTACTGCCGGAACAGAAATAAAAGCAAAGCCGAGAATCTCTTGCCAAGAGATTTTCGGCTTTTTTGTTGTAGGAAAGCGTCCATCATGTTATACTGGCACCAAACCAAAGAAAAAGGAGGAAATACTATGGATTCTCTGCGTATTCATGCCCAGACCATCATTGATGATACATTGAAACAAGTACAGCCTCATGCCGCCGTACAGCGTGCTTTGGAAGGACGTACCTTTCCCGGAAAATGCATCGTCATTTCCATTGGCAAAGCCGCTTGGACCATGGCAAAAGCTGCTTCTGATTTATTAGGAAATACCATCGACCGTGGTGTTGTGCTGACCAAATATGACCACAGCCAAGGAGATATCCCTGGTTTTGTCATCGCTGAAGGCGGACATCCTTTGGTAGATGAAAACTCCATTGCCGGAACAGAGAAAATCCTTGCTGCTGTGGAAAACCTCACAGAAAAAGATACCGTCATCTTTTTGATTTCCGGTGGTGGCTCTGCATTATTTGAAAAGCCCGCTGGTTCTCTGACACTGGCAGATATGCAGAATGTAACAAATCAGCTTTTGGCATGCGGCGCAGAAATCACAGAGATCAATACCATCCGCAAACATCTTTCCGCGGTGAAAGGCGGACGCTTTGCAAAACTTTGCGCTCCTGCTTCCATCATCGCCATTGCCCTCAGTGATATCCTGGGGGATTATCCCGATGCCATTGCTTCCGGTCCCGCCACCGCAGATACTTCCACCTGTGCCGACGCCATGGCAGTGGTGGAAAAATACCATCTGGATTTTCCTCCTGCCGTTTTAAAACAATTACAGGAAGAAACCCCTAAGGAAATCACCAACTGCGAAATGCAGATCACAGGCAGTGTATCCCAGCTTTGTGCATTTGCCGCAAAAGCAGCGGAAAAACTGGGATATACACCACTGACCCTTTCCACCATGCTGGACTGCGAAGCCCGAGAAGCTGGTCGTTTCTTGGGCTCCATGGCAAAAACTCTAGAAAAAGGCGAAGGTCTTGTGAAAGGTCCCTGTGCCATCCTTTGCGGCGGCGAAACAGTGGTGCATCTGACTGGCAAAGGCAAAGGCGGCAGAAATCAGGAACTGGCACTTGCTGCTGCTCCCTATCTGGAAGGTATGAAAAACGCCCTTGTGGCTGCTGTAGGTTCTGATGGCACCGATGGTCCTACAGACGCAGCAGGCGGTATGGTTGATGGCAGCACCATGGCAGCTTTGCGGCAAGCAGGGCTTTCCGTTGATGCTGTTCTGGCAGAAAATGATGCTTATCATGCTTTGAAAGCCGTAGACAGCCTGATTTTCACTGGTCCCACAGGCACCAATGTAAATGACCTGTATTTCCTTCTGTTCCGTCCATAAGACTTAGTAAAGATAGCCGAAATCCTTTTTTCAGAATTTCGGCTATTCTGTTTTTTTCTTGCACCGACAGCTTTTCCCCTCCATAGGATACAAGAGAATAACATAAGGAGGCATCTCCATGAAAGAGATCGCATCGAATTTCCTGCCGGACATGTGCGAAACAGAAACCACTATGGACTGCAACGCATGTGTCATCAAAAAAGTCGGTCTGGCACAAGCTTTTGTTCCTAGTCAGCCCTACCAGACACCATCTTCTGCCGAACAAAGTTTGATTTGCGGCACCGCTTTTTCTGATCTTTCCATGCCCTATGTCCAGGGCAGCCATATCAAACGCAATGCAAAGGAGGTCACCTCATGGAACGCGAAATGATGCTCCAAAAACTCATGGAATTGGATTTTCTGGCTGTGGATTTAGGTTTGTATCTGAACACCCATCCCACAGAAACAGAAGCCATCAACGCCTATAACCAGACCATCGAAGCCGCAGACACCCTGCGGATGAAATTTGAAGCGGCTTATGGTCCTCTGTGCTCCTTCCGCAGCTATGCCGCTGATACAGAAAACTGGCAGTGGAAAAACGATCCATGGCCTTGGCAGACAACAGCAAACCCCTCTATGGCTGGAAAGGAGTGCATGTAAATGTGGATTTATGAAAAGAAACTACAGTTTCCTGTAAAAATCACCCGCCCCGATGCCCGCATGGCAAAAATCATGATTGAGCAGTATGGCGGTTGCGATGGGGAATGGGGCGCTGCCCATCGGTATTTGAGCCAGCGCTATTCCATGGTAACACCGGAAGCCAAAGCCACACTCAATGACATTGCCACAGAAGAATTGGGGCATGCAGAAATCATGGGCACCATCGTCCGCCAGCTTATGCAGGGTCTGACCAAAGACCAGATCATCGAAGGCGGTCTGGAGGCATACTATGTGAACCACGGCTTTGGGGTATATCCCTGCTCTGCCGCTGGTGTGCCCTTCTCTGCAGCTGCATTCCAGTCCAAAGGCGATCCCATCACAGATTTGTATGAGGATATGGCAGCAGATGCTGCCCCTTTGGAAGTGTAACCTTTCCAAAAAACAAAAAATGCCGAAAAACGGTATTTGAACTGCACCCCATTTGTTAGACAGTATGATATACTGAATAACAAGTGGGGTGATTTTTATGCCAAAAGGAGTACCAAATAAACGATATACACCAGAATTCAAGCAACTGGTGGTAGAAACGA